>DAIMMU010000050.1:0-15222 GCA_036720515.1 Sedimentibacter sp. | reverse complement strand
TCTTCATCTTCATTTAGGTTTTCGACAGAAATCAACAATATATTACCCGGGTAATTTTCTCTTGTAATTATGTTAATATCAGCAGGTCTGTCTATCAAAGCAGTAAATTTCAATGTTTGATTGCCGTAAACCCTTGAGCCTTCCTTTAAATGCCACTGGCTGTGACATTCAACCATGTATTCACCGTCACTTTTTATATTGCTTAAAGCATCCTGTATATTTGTTCCCGAACTAATTAAATTTTCCTCGGAATAAACCTTTATTGTTTGACTGTCAGGTTGTTTTTCATATTTAATGTCAATCGATTCTACCTGTGATACGTGTATTTTGTTACTTTTCTCATATTTTCCATTCAATGTACCCCCATTGTTTACAAAATGGCCATTAATATTTTTACTGTTCCAGTTGTATTCTATGTCAGGACTTATTTTTTTCCCGTTTACGTCTAAATAAGAATCATAAATTGTTGCATCAACATATATGTATGAAAAAACATCACTCAAAAACAGCTTCCTTGCAGCATTATCCTTAATTTCATATAATTTGTCATCTTGAGCAAGATATGCCGCCTGATTTACTGTATCAAAGTAAAGCTTATAAACTTTCTGTTCTTTGTTCTTCCTCAGTGTAATTTCATAATTAACTAAAGATGATACATCTTCATCCGTCTTATATTTTTTGTTTATTGCATCTAAAATTATGCCTGCATCCTTGTTGTCTATGGGTATAATATTATTATCACCGTTATGCATATTTACGGCTTCAATTTCCGTAATATCGGAAAAAGCTGTGCTGCAGCCGGTCAATAATAAAAATATCAGTAAGACAATATTTAATATTTTCTTCACGTGATGCCTCCTTTTCAAATAGTTTTAGATTTTAATAAAGTATTATACATTATAATATAAGAATAAAGCGGTAAAAATGCATTAACTTGTTTTCTGCTGAAAATTCCCTATTAATATTATATCCATATATTTTACCATATGAAGCAAAATGAAACACTATGAAATAAATTTTTGACGAATTTTTGCCGTAAAAAATTAGAGCTGTCTATAGCAGCTCTTTTATAATTTCAAGGTTTGTCCCTTAGTATTTTATACACAAAATTACGGTTCGTCCATGAATACTTCGGGATTCTTATCTTTCTTCTCTGAAATAATTAATTCCGCAGCTTGAGGGCTGTGAATTTTCTTTTGATTTCCGGATTGAAGTTATCACTAATACTAAGGCAGTAATAACAAATGGAAGCATATCATAAAATGCATTTGGAATTGTAATAATTGTTTTTGGAAAGTAATATTTTAAAATATTAAATGCGCCGAATATAAATGAGCCTAAAATTGCTTTGAAAGGGCTCCATACCGCAAATATAACAAGGGCTACTGAAATCCATCCTTGCCCGTTTACAGAATTGTTCATCCAAACACCGCCGTTGATTATCATGGAGCAGTAAGCACCGCCTATACCGCAAATACCGCCTCCCAATAGAACATTAATATATTTTAGCTTTGTTACCTTAATTCCCGCTGCATCGGCAGATGCTGGATTTTCTCCGATAGCTCTTACATTCAGCCCTGTCTTTGTTCGGTTTAAATATAACCCGCATATAATGGCAACAGCCACTCCTAAATACACAAAAATATTATATTGAAATAATAGCGGTCCCATAACGGGAATACTGCTGAGACCGGGGATATTTACATTGCTTATTTGTGCGGATATCAGCTCAGGCAGCTTCAATGTGTTTGAAGCCGAATGCACAAGCATAAATTCTCCCGCAAAATTTGATATTCCCACTCCGAATATTGTAAGCGTAAGACCGGTGACATTTTGATCTGCCATAAATGTAATAGTTAAAACAGCATAAATTAAAGCTCCGAGCATCCCAGCCCCGAAAGCCGCCAAAAGAGCAATAATGAGACTGTCGCTTAAGAACCCCGCCATAAATCCGGCACATGCTCCCATTGACATCATACCTTCGACCCCAAGGTTTAAATGCCCTGCCTTTTCATTCATAATTTCACCCACTGTACCAAATAACAAGGGGGTTCCGGCAAATACTGCCGCTATAAGAAATTTAATAAACATGTTCATTGTTTTCCTCCCTTTCTGTACAGTGTAAATTTATACCTTATGAAAAATTCACAACCTAAAATAAAAAATAATATTATTCCCTGCAGCACATTGGCAGAATATGTTGATAATCCGTAAGCCGACTGCATTACACTGCTGCCCTTTTGCAGAATACTGAATAAAAATGAAACCAAAAATATTCCGAAAGGATTTAAATAAGCCAGCCAGGAAACGATTATAGCCGTAAAACCTACACCTCCCGCCACGGAGGATGCTAATGTCATATCAGAGCCTGCTGCTTGAATCATGCCTGTAATACCGCAAATACCTCCGCTAAGAATCATAGTTCTAAGTATTATCCTTTTGACATTCATTCCTGCATAATTTGCAGTAGACTTACTTTCGCCAACCACACTTATTTCATATCCGTGCTTTGTATATTTAATATAAATAAACACGAGCAATACCAACAGAAGTGCAATAATCCAGCCGAACTGTACCCCCAATATCTTATCAATCTGAGCATTTGCGTTAAATCTTGCAATCTTGGGGAACCCCGAGGAACCCGGGTCCTTCCAGGGACCGTCTCTAAGATAGTCAATAATGTGAAGAGCTATATAATTTAACATCAATGTAAAAAGAGTTTCGTTAGTATTAAACTTTGATTTAAAATATGCCGGAATGAGCCCCCACAGACCTCCTCCTATAAATCCTGCGGCAAACATGACCGCAAGCAATAAAAAATGAGGCCAATCGCTGTGAAATAAAGCAAAGTAAGAAGCACATACAGCACCTGCAATTATCTGACCTTCCGCTCCTATATTCCAAAATTTCATTTTAAATGCCAATGTTACACCCAAGGAAGACATTAACAGAGGAATCATAAATCTAACCGTTGCCTGAAATGCCATTTTACTTCGGAATGCCCCCGAAATAATAGTCCCATATATTTCTATAGGATTATAGCCTATCAACAGAATAAATAAGCCCCCTGCAGCCAATGCCAATACGAAAGCGGCAATTCTTATTTTTATCGTATCCTTGCTTGAGCGTTCAGATATTTTCACGGTTCGTATGAAAGGAGCCTTTGCTCTTACGTTTGCATTATTCATCTGAATCAACTCCTTCCATCTTTCTTCCTGCCATCATAAGACCGATTTTTTCCTTGGTAGTTTCTCTTGTATCCACAATTCCCATTAATTCACCATGACATAAAACCATGATGCGATCGGACAGCTCCATAAGAACATCCAAGTCTTCACCTATAAATAGTATTGCAACGCCTTTTTTCTTCTGCTCATTCAGCAAATCATAAATAACGTAAGAAGAATTAATATCAAGACCTCTCACAGGATAAGCAGTAATAAGAACATTCGGTTCTGATTCAATTTCTCTTCCCAGCAAAACCTTCTGAACATTTCCTCCGGACATCATTCTTACGGGGGTATCGACGCCTTGAGTTACGATATTTAACTTTTCAACCAGGCTCTCGGCTAAATTCCTTGCCGGTTTTTTATCTATCATAAATCCCTTACCATTTTTGTAGGATTTAAGCATCATGTTGTTCACCATGTCCATGGAGCCTACTAAACCCATGCCTAATCTGTCCTCCGGCACAAAGCTCATGCTTATGCCTAAGTTAATAATTTCATCGGGAGTTTTCCCTATAATATTTTCTTTGTTGTATAAAACCGCTCCCGTCCTTGCATCCATCAAACCTGCGATTGTCTCGCACAATTCCCTTTGTCCGCTGCCAGCAACCCCTGCAACACCCAATATTTCCCCGCTTTTCAACTTAAAATTAATATTATTTAATCCAACTGTTCCATCTTCTTTTATAACAGAAAGATCCACAACCTTTAAAATGGTTTTTCTGTTCTTTGTTTCAGGACGGCTTATCTTAAGGCTGATGGGTCTTCCCACCATTAATTCCGTCAGCTGTTTCTCGTTTGTTTCGGAAGTATTGACCGTGTCTATAACTTGTCCCTTCCGTAATATTGCAACTCTGTCACTGATTTCTAAAACTTCATGCAGCTTATGAGTAATTATAATAATTGCATTTCCCTGTTCCTTCATTTTGCGCAATATTAAAAAAAGTTTTTCTGTTTCCTGAGGTGTAAGAACCGAAGTAGGCTCATCCAAAATTAATATTTTAGCGCCTCTGTACAGAACCTTCATAATTTCAACAGTCTGCTTCTCACTTACGGACATGTTGTATATTTTTTTGTAAGGCTCTATTTCAAGACCGAATTTACTGCTCATTTCCAGTATTCTTTCTTTTAAAATAGTGCCTTTTTCATATTTTCCCTTTGTGCCTAACAGGATATTATCCATTGCACTGAATACTTCAACCAATTTAAAATGCTGATGTATCATTCCGATACCCAAGCTTATTGCTTCGTTGGGATTTGTTATGGAAGCTAATTTGCCGTCAATTGAAATGGTACCTTCATCAGCATAATAAATACCGGATAAAATATTCATAAGCGTTGTTTTCCCGGAACCGTTCTCTCCAAGCAAGGCAAGAATTTCACCGTATTTAATGCTGAGATTTACATTTTCGTTCGCAATTACTTTTCCGAAGGATTTAGTAATTCCCTTAAGCTCTATTGCGTTATATGTTTCATTTAGCATAAAAACTCCTATAAGATGTATCTTTTATTAAATCAAGGGGTCGGATAACCAACCCCTTAAAATTATTTTTCTTCTACTGTTTTAAAATACCAATTGATTCCGCCGGTAATAGACGCATCATCCAATGTCTTTCCTTCTTCTCCCACTGTTGAGCCGTCATTTGTTTCAATTACTCCGTCAAATACATTGAAGGTGCCGTCCAATATGGATTTTTCCGCTTCGGCAATTTTTTCTGCCGTGCCTTCTGCTGCAATACCTTCATTAATTGGTGAAATTGCAATCATTCCTTCCTTCATGCCGCCGTAATAATTTTCATTTTTCCACGTTCCGTCTATAACCTGACCAACTGCCCATGTGTAGTAAGCTCCCCAATTCCATACTGCCGATGTAATGGTAGCATTTGGAGCATCCTTAGACATATCTGAATTGTAACCGATGCCGAAAGCCCCTGCCTTTTCTGCTTCCAACTGAGGGTTAGCGGTGTCGCAGTGCTGCGCTATTACGTCACATCCTTCAGCTAATAATGCTTTAGCTGCATTTGTTTCTTCTTCCGGAGAGTACCAGCTGTTAGTAACCTTTACATACACTTTTGCTTCCGGATTAACGGAATATACTCCCATTGCAAATGCATTGAGTCCTCCCGTAACCTCTGAATTATCCTTACCCATTGCAGCCACATATCCTACCAAATTACTTTTTGTTTTTAATCCGGCTGCAATTCCTGTCAAATATCTTGCCTGATAAATTCTTCCGAAATAGTTGTTAAAGTTTTTATCATTGTTTTTATATCCTGAACCATGCGAAAAAATTACTTCAGGATGCTCCTCTGCCAATGCTTCCAATGTGTCCATGTATCCCCAGCTTGTACCAAAAATGATGTTTGCTCCTTCTTCAATACATTCAAGTATTGCTGCTTCAGTAGCTGTGGGATCCGTATCATTAACATTGTTTTTACGAATTATCTGATTATCGCTGAGTCCAAGGGTCTTCTGCATTTCCACTATTCCCTGATCGTGTGCGTAGGTATAGCCTGAACCGTCTGCAGGATTTCCGATATGGATTACTCCGACTTTAATATTTTCTTTTGCAATTGCAGGGAATAGTCCGCCATCTGTTGATTCTTCCCCACTCTGTCCCGCTTCAGGACCTTCCGCAGCCGGTTGTTCGTCAGAACCGCATGCAGTTAACAATGAAAGTGCCAATATAAACACTGCAATGATGCTTAAAAATTTTTTCATTATTTCCTCCTAAATGTGATATAAACCATGCACCAAGTTCAATAAAAAATGCGAACAGTCAAAACTACTCGCATCAATAGAATAATGGTATCAATAGTCAAACAATTTACGGTTATTTGGTAGAAACTTTGGAACCATATTATCCACATTATATTGATGCAGTTTATATTTAATTAATGATAATTATAGCTTAATAATCATTATTAAGCAACACATTATTTCCTATTTTGTGATTAATGCAACGGGGCAGTGGTCGCTGCCGAAAACTTCCGGATAAATAAGAGCATCTTTCAGTTTGTTTTCAAATGATGATGAAGCGACAAAATAGTCGATTCTCCATCCCACATTCCTTTCTCTTGCCTTTCCGAAATTAGACCACCATGTATACGCATCTTCCTTGTCCGGATAAAAATATCTGAAGGTATCAATAAAACCTGAATCTAAAAGCTCTGTCATCTTTTCTCTTTCTTCATCCGTAAATCCCGCGCTTTTTCTGTTTGTTTTGAAATTTTTTAAATCAATTTCCTTATGTGCCACGTTTAAATCGCCGCACACTATTACAGGTTTATTTTCACTTAAATTAAGAAGATATTTCCTGAAGTCATCTTCCCATACCATTCTGTAGTCAAGTCTCAATAATTCCTTTTTTGAATTGGGAGTATAAACATTAACCAAGAAAAAATCTTCGAAGTTTAGAGTTATTACCCTTCCCTCTTTGTCATGCTCTTCAATATCCAATCCATAGGTTACAGATAATGGTTTATGCTTAGTAAATACAGCTGTTCCTGAATAGCCTTTCTTTTGCGCATAATTCCAATAATCGTAATATCCGTCCAAATTTAATTCTAATTGGCCTTCCTGCAGCTTAGTTTCCTGAAGACAAAAAATATCGGCATCAAGTTCTTTAAATACGTCTACAAATCCCTTATTCACTGCAGCTCTTAATCCGTTGACATTCCAAGATATCAGTTTCATATGTTCTCCTTTTTGTATATTGTCATTATAATTATATACCATATACTATTTATTTTAAACAATAAGATAATTATTGATAAAAAATAGATAATATGTTAAAATAAATATTATCGTTTTCCTAACCTAAAGCTGACTCGGAGGTACTATTTTGCAAAACTTGAGTACAAATCATACAGAGCCTAAAATTGGCAGGCATACCCATTTCTTTATTCTCTCGGTAATCCCTGTAACATTTATAATTCTTGCATTACTTTTGGATACACCTAAAAATATATTTTCAGGTCTTTACAAAATAATTTTGTCGCCTGATAATTTATTGACAGATTATTTAGTGGTTGGCGGTTTTGGTGCAACTCTGCTAAATGTTTCTTTAATATCTCTTATAAATATATTTATTTTATATAAATTGGAATTAAAGATTAGCGGCGCAGTAATAGCAGCCGTATTTACCAGCATGGGCTTTTCCTTTTTCGGCAAAACAATTTTCAATATATGGCCTATGTATTTGGGCGGACTCTTATATGTAAAATATAATAAAATTTCATATAAAGATATTATTACCACAATTATGTATTCAACCTGTTTGGCACCTGTAGTCAGCCAATTGGCATTTTCATCGGGATTACCTGCGCATATAGGTATTATCTTGGGAATTTTATTTGGAATAATAATAGGGTTTTTAATTACACCTCTGTCTTTCAATATGTATAAGTTGCACGACGGCTATAATTTGTACAATGTAGGATTTACTGCAGGTGTTATTGGGATTCTTGCAAACTCATTAATGAAAAGCTTCGGTATCAATATTGAGCAGCAGCTTATACTTTCTAATAAATATGACATGTTTTTCAATATCTACTTACTGATTATTTTTATTGTATTAATTATCTCGGGATATATATTAAACAGCAAATCCTTTAAAGGCTATAGCAAAATAATGACATTTTCAGGAAAGCTGTTAACGGATTACGTCGATCTTATGGGACATGGACTTACACTGATTAACATGGGAATAATGGGATTAATATGTATGTTTTTTATATTTCTTACCAGCGGTGTATATAACGGTCCCATAATAGGAGGCATTCTGACTGTTGTCGGTTTCTCCGCCATTGGCAATCATCCCGGCAATTCCATTCCTATTATGGTAGGAGTTTTCTTCGGAGGTATACTTAAAATATGGAATATACAATCAACCCCTGCCATAATCGCAGGTATATTTGGCACTACCTTAGCCCCCATAGCAGGAAAATATGGCTTTTATGCAGGCGTTTTTGCCGGATTTCTACACCTGTCCGTGGCTATGAATGTTGGTATTGTTCATGGCGGAACTAATTTGTACAATAACGGTTTTGCCGGAGGATTGGTAGCTTCAGTATTGTTTACCTTGTTTGAATCCTTTAGGAAAAAATCATGAATACTTAACCATTTCTCTTTTTTGTTCAATTGTTCTTCCTTTTAACATTTCCACCTGAATATTCGGTATAAATACAGCTCCTTTATTTTATGCATAATTTAATATTTGATTATTTTCTTGTGTACATAATCAGACAATGACGTCATCAGCATTGCCTGGTACAAAATATTAAATTCAACAATATCTCCTAATTTATATTCTGTTTTACAGTCATGAATGTCAAGTATGGTATGGTCGCTGCTGGCTCCCAATACTATAATATCCTTATCCTTGGGAATCAGTCTTGATGAATCTCCCAAATCCTGATTTCCCAATGCTAAGATTGCTCTTTTTCTTATTCCTCTGTCCTCGTAATGAGGAAGATCCCCAAAAGCATTTACCATCAGCCGACCGATGGGATGAGTGGGTTTTTCATTAAGTTCAACAATTTGAGCTTTTAGAACAAACACATCCGAATCTAAACCTTCAATATCAGTATCCCAATAAAGGGGCAGATCCTGTGTATTATTTATTCCTTCACCAATCCGAAGATGATTTATTTTTTTTGGAACTCCTCCTCTTACCATGAGCGGCAGGGTTGTTGTTCCTCCCCCGGATACAATATTTAACTTCCTGTTTAATTTTTCTTCTATATCGGCGGCGGCAGCAGCCAATTGTCCTAAATTTTCTGCAGCTGGAGCAACTGAACCATAGCAGCTTAAATTTGAACCGATGCCCTCAAGATATAAATTACTTAATTCATATTCCGTATACTCTGCTAATTGGACAAGTTCTTTCTTACTGAACACTCCTTCTCTTAAATCCCCCAAATCATACATAAGCACAATACCGTATTTCTTATTTTGATTTATTGCCTCTTTATTTAACAAATTCAAGGTTTCTTTTTCCGATACCAAGCATATGTCACTGTATTTAATAACATCTTCAATTTCACACATCATGGGAATTCTAACCAAAAGCAAGGGTAACTCTAATCCGCGCTCCTTAAGGGCTTTAAGCTGCTCAATTCTGGAACTGCCTATTTGACGGCATCCTCCCTTAGCCATTTCTTCGGCACCTTCTTCTATTCCGCCGAATCCCTTGATTATGCCCGCAACTTTAATTCCGTAATCCTCACATAATCTTGTAACAATTGTGGTATTGTTATATAGCTTTTTTAAATTAAGTTCTAACACGGGGTATCTTTCCATTATATCCTCCTGTTTTTTATTTTTACGAAGCTGTGCAAAAAAATCTTTTAAAATATCGGAGCATTCCTCCTCCAATACGCCAAATTTAACTTCCGGCTGATGATTTAACATGTGATGATTTGTAATGTCCAAAACAGAACCGCAGGCACCTGCTTTTAAATCCCTTGTTCCGATTACCAGCCTTTCTATTCTTGCATTTACTATTGCGCCTGCACACATGGGGCATGGCTCTAATGTTACATACATGGTACAGCCGGGCAGACGCCAGCCTCCCAAATTATTGCAGGCATCCTTTATAGCGGTTATTTCAGAATGGAGAGTGGCATCCTTTAATGTTTCCTTTTGATTAAAACCCCTGCCTACAATTTCTCCGTTTCTCACTATAACAGCACCGATAGGTACCTCATTTATTTCATATGCCTTGTAAGCTTCCTTCAAGGCTTCCTTCATATATATTTCATCCATGGCAATTCCTGTTTTCATTTATTTTAATTATAGTGTATCTTCATCAATTAAGTCAATACCTATGTCTTTGTCCGGCTTGTCTATTATTACCTGTTTACTTTTGACCGTAAAAATTATAGAATAAAAGGTGAATCTTTGAAGGAAAGAGGAATATCCCCAAATATATGGAACAAATCCCCTAAGGATTATGTCTAATATATGAGAGAAGGAGGTACTATGAAAAAAGTAATTAAAAAATTAACAGTCTTTGGGCTATGTGCTGTATTGGCAACTAATATGAATGCGGTGGCTTACGCCGATATTCTTGATGATATTATCGATAATACTGAAATCAATGATACGGAAAATGTTGATAATACCGAAAATGACGGCACAGAAAATATTGATAATGCGGAAGATGCCGATTCGGTAGATGTTGAAGATACCGAGGATACCGCCACAGAAAATGTTGATACTCCATCAGATGCAAATGAAGTAAAAACAACAGCTGTATTTTCAGACATTGAAGGTCACTGGGCAAAAGAATGGATTAAAAACGCAGTTAATTTAGGTTTTGTATCAGGATATGAAGACGGAACATTCAGACCGGACAGAACCATTACAAGAGCTGAATTTTCAAAGCTCTTAAATAACGCAATGCAAATTGAAATAACAAAAAAATTAAATTTTTCAGACGTTAATGAAAATGAATGGTTTTATAAAGAAATTCAAAAATCTGTAGCTGCGGGGTTTTTTTCGGGATATGAAAATAATACATTCAGACCAAACAATCCAATCAAACGCGAAGAGGTGGCAAAGGTTGTTGCAGGTGCCATAACAACGGGTAATATTGACGGTGAAGGTGCCACATTGTTAACAGACTACAATTCAATTCAGGAATGGGCTAAAGTCAGTGTCAACACTGTTTACAACAAAGGATACATATTAGGTTATCCCGATAAAACTTACATGCCTTCAAAAGCATTAACCCGTGCGGAAGCAGTAAAAATTATATTTGAAATAATTGATAATGAAAATATTGAATATGGTTTTAATATTACAAATTACAATGAATCCTACAGCAGTGCCGTTGTGGTGGGAAATTTAAATATATTGGATTCCGTGGGAAACGGAAATATTTATATTAAAAATGTAGTGGTTTTGGGAGACATTGTAGTATCCGCAAAAAATGTCAAGTCTGTAGAATTAACCGATGTAAAGGCAAGAAACATTATAGTTGAAAGTGAAAACAACCCGGTAAGGATTGTGCAAAATGACAATGTTGTAATTGCAAATACTCAATTACCGCCTATAGTAACAGTGCAAAAATTAGGACAGAATATCAATATTTAGAGTAAGTGGGACACACCTCATTTGTAAGGGTGAATCTCTATCGGACAGGAAATTATCCTCAAATTCTAAAAGATTCTTCAAATTGAAGAATCTTTTAATTTTTTGAATATGATTTATGACTGTCAGAATATTTATTTCATATAGCTTAATGTATTTACAAATTCATCACTTAAATATATTTCATCTAAATAGTTTTCTTCCTCATCGGAAAGTTTCTCATATATTTCTAACAAATATATTTGTTCATTAGTCATATCTTCCTTATTATTACGAGTGTTATAATTCATAAACAATTCAATAAAAGCGCTGTTGTTTTCAATAAATAAATTGTCTATATCTTTCGTTAGCACATGCCTTATATCATTTAAATTTATGTTTTTTGAAACTGTGCTATAATCATTTACATCCCTCAGCTTAGCATATAAATTCCTTCCGCTGTAATATTTCTCATCATATAGATAATAGAACTCCTGCTTTTTATAATCATTGGAATTTATAATTTTGTTTGCTAATTCATTTTTTACTTCATGCTCTTTTGTACGCTTATCTGCCGGAGATAATGTATAACTTCTTATTACCGTACTTCCATCTTTCATCCAGTAAGCTATCACAAAATTGTTTACTCCGTAATATGTTGATTGATGATAATATGTTTGATCCCTTAAAATTTCCTTATGAAGCTCAGCAATATTTTCAATATTTTCTTTGCTGTTATAAGTAACCATACTTCGTTGTCTCTTCCATTCCTCAAAGTTATCATCCGGCTGAGAGCCCTCTAAAAATTGAGTGGTAGCATTAACAGACCATATTTGATTACCTACATATGCAATTTTTACATCCTCGGGATTGGGAACCATATTTTTATAATAATTTGCAAACAATACGGTGCCTCCGGTTATTACAGAAAACATTGCCATACTCACTGCAAAAACCTTTATTGACAATTTTGATATCCTGAATGACTTTTCAATAAACGCAATTATTATATAGTAGGACAGAACAGCTAATAAAGCTGAAATAATAAGCCTGCTTGCAATACCGGTATATCCTGACATACTTATTGAAAAAAATGCAGGTATTATAAGGCACGCAAGTACCGACACGAAATATTTAAATCCATTGAATACAATAAATCCGGTATTTTCGTTTTTTCTTCTTTTTATGAATCTGCGTATAAGCATTGATATAAATATCAGTATAATTGAGAGCAGAAGAAAGTATACCAAGTCAACCGACTTATTATTCGTATATATGATAAAATACAAATAATCAAGTCTGTATATATTGTTTAAAAAATAGTCATTTAAAACATCTGCACTAAATCCAATCACCACATTTTCCAATATAGAAAATATAAACATTGTAACAAGGAAAATAATCAGCGGCAAACAAAAGTTAAATATTGTCATTGCACCTGCCATCAGGGTATTGCCGGATAATATGGACGACAAGGATGCAAGCAATATGATTGCTGCCAGCCAAGGTACAAGCATTTTGAAAACACGGAATATTTCATAGTCTAAACCCTGAAAAACTACTGACAAAACAATTAGAACCAACAAATATGCTGTAAAAACCGCATTTGTTACTATGTTAATCATAATCTGCCTGCTTAATGTTAAAGGCTTTGAGCTGTAATATGTCAGCTTTGATTCATTATGCAGAAAACTGTTATCAACCAAACAGTTAATAAAAACCAAAATAAACAATTCAACTATACCAAACATTATAAATACTTCTTCATCAACCCTTAAAATATACGGTATCAATAATGTTGTAAGAAAAATTATTACCGTCGATAAAAGTACCCAATTCTTTTTTTCTTTAATTGAATATATCAGCATTGGCATAAAGTTATTTTTCTTTTCCATAACCTACACCTCCTAATTCCGTGATAAAAATTTCTTCAAGACTCATTGACAGCTTATCAAACAATAATAGAGTGTAATTATCATTTAAATACTTTTTAAGCTCCTCTATGTTTCCCGTTAAAGTTAAAATAAATACGCTGCCAATCTTTACAGTCTGCAAAATGTTGAATTCTTTTAACTGTTCCGGGTCAAATTCACCTTCTACCGCAAACTGAACTCTTTTTATATCCTCTTTCATCTTTTCAAGATTTTCTTCTCTTAAAATTTTGCCTTCATGCATTATTCCTACTTTATCACATATATTATCTAATTCCTTAAGGTCATGAGAGGAAATTATTACAGTCATTTCATTATCCATAACTTCCTGTATAAGTACATCCCAAAACTTTCTTTTAATTACCGCATCAAGTCCATCAACAATTTCGTCAAGCAATAAAAGCTTTGGCTGAGCTGCTATTGACAAAATAAATGCAGCCTGCTTTTTTTGACCTTTTGACATTTTATTTAATATCTTATTTTTATCTGTATTAAAGTATTTAAGCAAATACTCAAATTTTTCTTCAGACATGTTTTTATACATCAGTTTTTCGTAATGAAATAATTTATTCAAAGTATATTGATAGGGAAAATACAAAGTATCTTGAACATAATAAAAATCCTTAATTATTTCCGAGTTTTCATCAACCTCTTCACCTTCAAAAGCTATATTCCCTTCATCCTGTCTGTAAACCTTCATTATATGTTTCAAAACAGTTGTTTTTCCGCAACCGTTAGAGCCTACCAAACCATAAATTTGACTTTTTTCGGCACTTATGCTTATGTTATCAAGAACCTGAAAATCTCCGAATTTCTTGCTTAAACTATCTATCGCTAACATTTTTCCCTCCTTGTATGCTTGGATTCAATACTTCCTTAACCAAATCAATTATTCTCTCGTCTCTTAACCCAAGTTCCTTTAAGGATTTAATAACCTTATATAATTCGTCTTTCATATTTTTAATATGCAGACTTCTTAATTCATCGGCATTTTTTACAAAGTTTCCCACACCCTTTACAGTATAGATATAATTATCTTCTTCTAAGTTTTTATATGCTTTTTGAATAGTGTTGGGATTGATTCTAATCATTGATGCCAATTCTCTTACAGAAGGTAGTTTTTCATCCGGTTTCAGCGACTTAGAAAATATAAGTCTTATTATTTCATCATAAATTTGTTCATAAATTGCTTTTGGATTATCATTATCAATTCGAATCAATTTTTCACCTCCAATTAAATATTGCTGCAAGCAACTTTTTTATTCACATATTCAAACAATTTACCTTCATATTCCGCATTAAGGTTTAAGCTGTTGTAATCATCAGGCGTTACAAGAGATATTTCTTTTTGCAGCGGTATTATCCCTCTTAACAAATATGTTACAAAGCTGGAGCAAACATAATGATACTCCCTTTGATAAGGAATGTTAAAACGAATTAAAAAAACATTTAAAAAACTATACCTGTATTTTTTCGGTTGGGAGAGAAAACTAATAAGCCTTGTGCTAATAACATCATAGTCTTCATCCGTAACCTCAAATTTATATATTTTACATTTAGTTTCAGGATGCATTTTAAACACGCCGCTGTTTATATCCTCTTTTATAAATCCCCCTACTAAAGGAAACCATGTAATTTTTCTGCCAAAGCTGAACATTGTTGAACAATCATCTTCAAAGGATATTGAAATATGATTGTACGGTTTCTTGGAAAATGCCTTTAATGTTTTGGATATAACCGTATTAGTTTGTGTTAAAACTATTTTTATCTCCTTCATATATTTCTCCTGCAATTGCTATGTACTTATGTCAAGTGTATTAATACACTTAGGACAGTAACTGTATTATATACCATGGTACACTCATTGTCAATATTTTTTTATTACATAAAAAAACAGGGTATGCATTTTTAACATACTCTGTTATAAATCTTGCTATATTTGTACCCCCATGTTCCGAGACGCGATGCGCTTCATAGGTTTTACTAAA
>DAIMMU010000049.1:0-15237 GCA_036720515.1 Sedimentibacter sp. | reverse complement strand
AGGTTGCTATTTTGTTGAAAGCTTCTTCCTTTGACAACAGGAAGGTTTCTTCTTCTGCAACCTGCATCGTATACCCTAATGCGCCTGAAGTACGAGGTATTATTGTAATTTTGTGAACCGGTGCGGACTCGGTTTGCTTTGCAGCCACTAATGCATGACCTATTTCGTGATATGCTACGATTTTCTTTTCCTTAGGTGATATAACCGCATTTTTTCTTTGATAGCCTGCAATTACAACCTCTACAGATTCTTCCAAATCTTCCTGCGTTGCTTTATCCCTGCCGTTTTTCACAGCCCTTAGAGCTCCTTCATTAATTATGTTGGCAAGCTCAGCACCGCTTGCACCTGCTGTCGCTCGTGCTATGGCATTAAAATTTATAGTTTCATCTAATTTAACATTTTTTGCGTGAACATTTAAAATAGCTTCACGTCCTGCCAAATCAGGCAGCTCCACGGGGATTCTCCTGTCAAAACGGCCGGGTCTTAAAAGAGCCTTATCCAAAGATTCAGGTCTGTTGGTAGCCGCTAAAATTACAACTCCCTTTTTCCCGTCAAAGCCGTCCATTTCCGTTAATAACTGATTTAATGTTTGCTCCCTTTCGTCGTTCCCTCCTACTCCGCCGCTGTCTCTTTTTTTACCTATTGTGTCTATTTCGTCTATGAAAACAATGCACGGAGCTTTTTCCTGAGCCTGCTTAAATAAATCTCTTACCTTTGCGGCTCCCATACCGACGAACATCTCCACGAATTCCGAGCCTGATATTGAAAAGAACGGAACCTTTGCTTCTCCCGCTACTGCTTTTGCAAGAAGAGTTTTGCCTGTTCCCGGAGGACCTACCAAAAGCGCCCCCTTTGGCATTGAAGCTCCGATTTCTTCATATTTATTAGGGTTGTGGAGAAAGTCCACTATTTCTGTCAATGCTTCTTTTGCCTCATCCTGCCCTGCTACATCTTCAAATTTTTTGCCTGTTTGAGCTTCCACATATACTTTGGCATTAGCTTTACCAAACTGCATTGCACCGCCCATTCGTTTCTGCGTTTGTCTGAAAAATAACTGACCTATCGCTATAAACATTACCAAGGGCAGAACCCAGGACATCAGTTTAGATAATATTGAATTTTCTTTTTCAACAACCTTATCAAATTTAATATTGTTTCCTGCGGCAAGCAGTCTGTCAACCAACATCGGGTCATCGAATTTACCCGTTATATAGACAGTTCCTTCATCTGTACTAGTTAAAAATGCTATTTGCATGTTATCTATTTCAACTGTTGTTACCTCGCCTGCATTAACCTTATTTAAGAATGTTCCATAGTCAACCTCTATAATTTTAGACTGAAGCTTCTGGATGTATGGAAATACTAAAGCATTCAATATAATGACTACCAATAATACAATGGTGTAATAATATATAAATGGTTTCTTTGTGTCTTTTTGTTCTTTCATCTTTCCTCCTTGCGATTAAAATATGTATACTTTATATATATTATAATTATTAAATATTAAAGTAATCTTAATAATATAAACAGTGATTAATATTTTTTTTGTAAACCTTGAGTTGACAATATTTATATGATATGATAATCTATCAAAAATAATTTATATTCGTTAACAATTAGAAAAGGAGATTATAATGGCACTTATTATAAACGAGCCTTCCAGAACATTTGGAGAATATTTACTGTTACCCAACCTGACTACAAAGGATTGTATTGTAGATAATGTTGATTTAAGTACGCCGATTACCAGATTTAAAAAAGGCGAAAAGCCTGAAATAAAGCTTAATATACCTTTTTCCTCAGCTGTTATGCAATCTGTTTCAGACAATAATATGGCGATAGCTTTAGCAAAAAACGGAGGCATATCATTTATATATTGCTCTCAATCAATTGAAAGCGAAGCTGAGATGGTTAGAAAGGCAAAAAAATACAAGGCGGGCTTCGTAATAAGCGATTCGAACCTGACACCCGAACATACGCTTAGGGACGTTTTAGCTTTAAAGGCAGAAACAGGCCACTCAACCATGGCAATTACGGAAGACGGGTTACCTACAGGGAAGCTGCTTGGAATTGTAACGGGAAGAGATTACAGAACAACCCGTGATCCTATAGACAAAAAGGTGAAGGATATCATGACTCCCGGAGAAAAACTCATAGTAGGAAAAGAAGGAATTTCACTTTCTAAAGCTAATGATATTATCTGGGAACATAAATTAAATTCTCTTCCGATAGTGGATAAAAATTTCAACTTGGTATACATGGTATTCAGAAAGGATTATTCCGAAGATAAGGAAAATCCAAATTCGCTGTTAGACAGTCATAAAAGATATGTTGTCGGAGCAGGTATTAATTCCAGAGATTACAGGGAAAGGGTTCCTTCATTGGTTGAGGCGGGAGCAGACATACTTTGCATAGATTCATCCGAAGGCTTCAGTGAATGGCAGTATGAGACAATTGATTGGATTAAAAAAACATATGACGGTGAAGTTAAGGTCGGAGCCGGAAATGTAGTTGAGAAAGAAGGATTCAAGTATTTGGCTGATGCGGGTGCCGATTTTGTGAAAATAGGCATTGGCGGAGGTTCAATCTGCATCACAAGAGAGCAGAAGGGAATAGGAAGAGGTCAGGCTTCCGCCGTAATGGATGTAGCCTTAGCACGCGATGAATATTTTGAAAAAACCGGAGTATATGTGCCAATATGCTCGGACGGAGGAATAGTTTTGGACTATCATATCACCCTTGCATTAGCTATGGGAGCAGATTTCGTAATGCTCGGGAGATATTTTGCGGGATTTGACGAAAGCCCTACAAATAAAATTAAATACGGAAACGGATATGTTAAGGAATATTGGGGAGAAGGCTCTAATAGGGCAAGAAACTGGGCAAGATATGACTTAGGAGGAAAAGCGGGGCTTCAGTTTGAAGAAGGTGTTGATTCCTACGTGCCTTATGCCGGCAAGCTTGATGACGGTCTTGGAAGTACTCTGCATAAAATAAAATCAACCATGTGTAACTGCGGTACCAAATCAATAAAAGAGCTCCAGGAAAACGGAAGACTTACGGTAGTATCTGCCACAAGCTTAAACGAAGGCGGAGCACATGATGTTATTTTGAAGAATCAATAAAATTTTTGCGATAACCCGAAAAAAAACAGTACAAGTCCGAATAATATTATGTAATAAAATTAGCCCCCATTTTATATTATAAATATTTTTACCCCCCAAAAATGATTTCTGAATACAGGAATCATTTTTTTAAGGCGATTTTTCGATTAAATCTGTACTCTTAAAATATTAAAAAACTGTACCTTTTGAAAGTGATAGAATAAGTTTATATTTATATTCAAAGGTATGGGACACACCTCTTTTAAAGAAATGGGGACACACCTCTTCTATAGGGAATGTCCATGAAGGTAAGAGGAATGTCCCCGTCGCCGGGAAAGTCTTTGAGGATAAGAGGAATGTCCCCAAATTTAGTGAAAGGATTTAATGATGAACAAGATTCCTAAAATTATGGCAATTCATGATATGTCCGGAGTAGGTAGATGCTCATTGACAGTAATAATTCCGATTATGTCGGCTTTGGGATGTCAGGTATGCCCGTTGCCAACCGCATTATTAAGCAATCATTCCGAATACAAGGAATTCTATTTTTTTGATTTTGCAAAGCATATGGAAGAATATTTCTCCTATTGGGAGAAAAATAATGAATTGTTTGATTGTGTATACAGCGGCTTTATCGGCTCAGAAGAACAAATAAATATTATTCTTGATATTATTAGCAAGGTTAAAGAAAAAAATAATGAGGCATTGATTGTGGTGGACCCTGTAATGGGAGACCATGGTTTTACATATGCAACATATAATGATACAATGGTCAGGAAAATGTCTCACTTGGCGGAAAAGGCGGACATTATAACACCAAATTTAACTGAGGCAAGTATATTGCTTGGGAAAGAATATTGTGATGAAAAAGCTGCAATCCCGCAAATAAAAGAATACCTGAGGGAATTATGCAGCTTGGGTCCAAAAATTTCCGTAATAACCGGTATTACTACAGAAGAGGGACAACATATCAATGTATGTTACAATAAGGAAGAGGATAAATTCTGGAAGGCTCCGTTTGTATATGTGGACAAAAGATATCCCGGTACGGGAGATTTATTTACCTCTTTATTTTTAGGGTATTATATGAAGGGAAAGAATCTTCCGGAGGCAATGGAAGAAGCATCAAGGTTTGTATCTCTTGCGGTGCTTGCTACCTATGAGGCTGAAACATTAAGCTCGGAGGGAGTAATTTTCGAGAAGATAATGAAAGAATTATACAATGAAATCAGGGAATATAAGTATTCTGACATGTGAATTTATATACAATTTAAAGCAGCCTTTTACAGGCTGTTTTTTCTATGCCATAATCCGATTTTTTAAGTTTTTTTCTAAAAAATGGCTGCAAAACAAAAATAACGACTTAACAAATATGCGATAAAATGCAGCAAATATTTTAGCGGCGGGGGCTGCCGATGCGCGCAATTTTCAATCAAGAGAGGAAAAACATATTATTGATTTTTAATCATTGAGAGTTTGTAATAAAAAAAAAGCTTGCCAAAACAGTTTTATTAAAGTATAATTCTCGTTATTCAAAAATTTTGGTATTTTTAAAAAGGGATTGCCAATAATGTATAAGTTCATACTTATGCAAAATATAAATTTTTATAAATTTATACCTTTAATCGACATATAGTCAATTAAAAAAATAAAGGTTGGTGGTAAAATGAAAAAGATATACCCATTTTTGATTTTAACAGTAGTAATGAGCTTTATTATAACTTATGGTATTAGTGAAGGTAAGTTTAGAAACTATGCTTTTGCGGAAATTTTTGCTGATGCAGCTGAAGATCCTTATGGAAAAGCAGTAGATACTGATGAAGAAACAGCAGGAATTATGGCGGAAGTTATGTCATATAAGCCTCCATTAAGAGAATTGAAGTATGATATTGAGAGAAGCGGAGTAGAACACGAGACAACTATAGTATATAACAGCGATCAATATGTTGGCTACGAAAAAGTAGTCCAAAAAGGATCTGACGGAATGAAAAAATCTGTTTATCAGGAATGTTTTACAGATGGAGAATTAGTTCAGAGATCCTTAGAAGAAGAAATAGTTTATGAAGACCCTGTAGATGAAATAATTGAAGTAGGAACAAAGGAAAGAGAAGTGGCAACATCAAGAGGCGGCTTAAGATTCAGCAATGAAATGGAAATGGTGGCTACAGCCTATGATTTGTCTTTTGAGAGCACAGGAAAAAATCCCGGTGATCCTTACTACGGAATAACAGCATCTGGCGCAAAAGCTCAGCCAGGTACAGTTGCGGTAGACCCAAGTGTAATACCTCTTGGAACGAAGCTTTATATAGCTTCCACAGATGGCAGTCCTGACTATGGTTTCGCAACGGCCCTTGACACCGGTTCAGCAATAAAGGGGTACAGAATAGACTTATTTATGGAAGACAATCAAGATGCAATGAATTTTGGCATCAAACAGGTAAAGGTCTATATTTTAGACTGATATCAATAAGTTATGAATGAGGAAATTGCTGTTATGCAGCAATTTTTTCATTTGCATTGAAGGAATGTTCCCAAATATTTGTGGTCAAATCGAAAAAAATGTTGTATATTGTTAATATAATAAAATTTTTTTTGAGAGGAAATTATGAAAAAACCAATCTTTATAGGGATATCAGGAGGAACCGGTTCCGGAAAAACAACAATTGTAAACCGAATTTGTTCTGAGGTTCCTGAAAAAAGTGTTGCAATTATGGAGCATGATTCATATTATAAGGACCAAAGTTCATTGACTTATGAAGAAAGATGCCTGACAAATTACGACCATCCATTTGCATTTGATACGGATTTATTTGTGGAGCATATAAAAGAATTGAAAAAGGGATATACAATCAAGAAGCCCATTTATGACTATGGTATACATAATAGGAAAAAGGAAACAATTATTGTGGAGCCTAAGGAAATAATAATTGTGGAAGGACTTATGGTATTTTATGAAGAAAGAATAAGAGAGCTTTTAGATATCAAAATTTATGTGGATACAGATGCTGATGTAAGAATTCTAAGAAGAATTATTAGGGACATCAACGAGAGAAAAAGAAGTCTTGATTCTGTTATCAGCCAGTATATAAGCACTGTAAGACCTGCTCATGAACAATTTATCGAGCCGAGCAAAAAATATGCGGACATTATCGTAACAGAAGGAGGCAACAATTTAGTTGCTGTTGACCTGATGGTTACCAAAATAAAATCTTTGTTGAATATGAATATTTCAGAAGAAGTAATGCAAGGAGTAAAGTTTGATTAAGGAAATAATTGTTGTTGAAGGTAAATCGGACATTTCTGCGGTTAAAAGGGCTGTTGAGGCACAGGTGATTTCAACCAACGGATTAGGCATAAATCAAAAAATTATTAATATTATTAAAAAGGCATCAAAGAACAGAGGAATCATAATATTAACCGACCCGGACTATCCCGGTAAGAAAATAAGAAATATCCTTGCTTCGGAAATTGAAAACTGCAAGCATGCATTCATACCAAGGGACAAGGCAAATAAAGACGGTGATATCGGAGTTGAAAATGCATCGGCACAAGCAATAATAGAAGCACTGAAAAATGCCAAGGCTGAAGTTGCTGAGAACAGACAGGAATTTACCAACAAGGATATGTTGTACTATGAGTTAGCGGGTAATGACAATGCGGCTAAAAGAAGAGGCTTAATCGGAGATGAATTAGGGATTGGGTACTGTAGTGCGAAGCAATTTTTAAAGAGGCTTAATTCCTTTGGCATAATCAGAGAAGAATTAGAAGAAGCTATTCTTAAAATATCAGAGGACAAATAATGGATGAAATTAAACTATATTCGCCAAAAGTAATGATGGATATACTCGACAGATACGGATTTAAATTCAGTAAAAGCTTGGGACAGAATTTTCTTATAGATGGCAATATAATCCATAAGATTGCGGAAACGGCTGATTTAGATGAAAATTCAGGCGTTTTGGAGATCGGTCCGGGCTTTGGTACCTTGACTCAGGTTTTGTGCAAGAAAGCAAAAAAAGTAGTTGCCGTCGAAGTCGATAAAAGCCTGATAGAAGTCCACAAGGGTACACTTAATTATAAAAATTTGAAAATTATTTATGATGATTTTCTGAAAGTTGATGTAAACAAAATTATTGAGGAAGAATTTCAAGGCCTTGATGTAAAAATAGTCGCAAATCTTCCTTACTACATAACTACACCCATCATAATGAAAATATTGGAGGAAAGATACAAAGTTTCAAAGATTGTTGTAATGGTTCAAAAAGAAGTTGCAGAGAGGCTTAATTCAAAAGCGGGAACAAAGGAATACGGAGCTGTTACACTTGCCGTTCAGTACAGAGCGGATACCAATATAGCAATGATAGTTCCAAATACAGTATTCATGCCGAAGCCAAAGGTTGATTCCGCGGTTATCGAATTTAATCTTCTGCCGAAGCCAAGAATTGAAGTATCGGATGAAGGCATGCTGTTTGCGGTAATAAAAGCCTCCTTCGGACAAAGACGAAAAACAATTTTAAACGGATTAAGCAACAGTTTAAATATATCAAAAGAGTTAATAAGCGAATCCCTGATTTATGCAGGTATTAATCCGGGTATAAGAGGAGAGAAATTAACTTTGGAGGAATTCGGAAGAATTGCTGATGAAATAAGTAAAAGAATAAAATAATAGGAGGAATTCAATGAAAATTTATACCAAGACAGGTGACAAGGGACAAACATCTTTATATGACGGTACCAGAGTTGATAAGGATTCTTTGAGAGTGGAATCCTATGGAACCGTTGACGAGTTAAATTCTTACATTGGTTTTGCGGCTAAATTTATAAAAGATGAAAGTATTAAGGAAGATTTAAAGAAAGTGCAAATGCGTTTATTTTTTGTTGCGGGAGAATTGGCAACCGTAGAAGAAGGAAAATACAAATACAAAATAAAAGATGATGATATAGAATCACTGGAAAGAATAATAGATGAGTATCTGCCTAAAATCAGCGGTGCTGATGCCTTTATAGTACCGGGTTCTTCGGAAGCTTCGGCTGCGCTTCATGTTGCAAGAACAATCTGTCGCAGGGCTGAAAGACGAATTATATCATTAAAACACAGGGAAGAAGTTAGCGATAAGCTTTTAAAGTTCATAAACAGATTGTCAGATGTACTTTACACATATGCAAGATATTTGGAAAGCGAACTGACGATAATGGATTTTGAGAAAGCTTATAATGAGATGCCCTAACCCCATTTTTCAGAGTCTTTTTTCTGAAAAATGGCTGGTAGGTCATTCGCAACGAATTCCCAAAATATGCGACCGTAGGGAGCAAATATTTTGGTGAATGAGACTGCGAGATGCTGTAAGCTGTAAGCAGTTAATTAAATATTAAGATTTAAAATTCTTTACAAATGAATTTTTTGTGGTATCATATTCTTTGATATATAAGTTTGGAGGAAATTGTTTTGAAGCATTTTTTAAAAGTGTTTTTTACTTCATTGATTTGTTTTACATTGATTATAATTGGCGGGTTGTTTTGGCTGAATGGTCACTCTGACGGCGGACATGTGGATGCAACCGATATATTTAAAATATTAAGCAACGATAAGGACCAAAGAATAAATGTTCTTGTGCTGGGTTTAGAACATGAAAGATCTGATACTATTATGATTGCCAGTTATGATGTCAAAAATAAGACAGCAGATGTTATTTCCATACCAAGGGACACATATATTGACAGAGACGGATTTGTAAACAGCGGCAACAATAAAATAAATTCGGTATATACTGTAAAGGGTATTGAAGGATTATCCGAAATAATATTAAACATTACAGGATTAAAAATAGATAAATATGTTACAATTGATTACGACGGTGTCAGAGCTGCGGTAGATGCAGTCGGCGGGGTGGAAGTGGACGTGCCTTTTCACATGAGATATACAGACCCTTATTCCGATCCACCACTTGATATAGACATAGCGCCGGGACTACAGACTATAAAAGGTGACAGGGCAATGGAGTTTTTAAGATTCAGAAAAACCAATTACTCAGGTTATTCCGGATATGCTGACGGAGATTTAGGACGTATTGAGGCACAGCAAGGCTTTGTAAAGGCGGCAATAAAAAAAGCATTAACCTTTAGATTGCCTATAGTTGTAAAGGAAGTATACCCATACGTTAAAACCGATTTTTCCTTGGCTGAAGCAACGTCTTTAGCAATGGGAAGTATAGGATTGTCAGCTGAAAATATAAGCTTTCACACTATTCCCGGAACGACGCAAACTAAAAACAACCTGTCATTTTATATTTTAGACAGGCAGGCAACAAAAGACTTGATTTATTCAATACTTGAAATAGAATGAGATGCCCTAACCCCATTTTTCAGAGTCTCTTTTCTGAAAAATGGTTGGTAGGTCATTCGCGACGAATTCCCAAAATATGCGACGTAAGGAGCAAATATTTTGGTGAATGAGACTGCGAGACTGCAAAAATTGGAAACGCCTCAAAAGAGGCGTTTCTTTGCGTATGACCTGATTAATAAATATTTGCGTCAGATGGAGCATCTTTATTTATTAGCATTTGTTCGCCCCTGCGTACCATTTCTCTGACGCTGAGACCGTTAACGATAGCAGGGTACATTTCCGATGTCATACCATTTGCTGTCGGCAATCCTAATTCTTGAGATATTTCCATTTTTAGATCGTTTATAGCCTGCTGTGCTTCAGGAACTACTAATTTATTTCTGCTCATACTATCGCTCCTTTCATAAATGAAGCTTATAATTAGTATTGTCTGCGAATATAAAAATAATCTGTCAAAAAAATGCAAAAAAAAGAGGAGGGACACTCCCTGTAACCGATAGGAGTGCCCCAAATAGACTTAAGCCTATGATATATATTTATCTTGGTACTGTTATAGGAGTTTTCAGGTCACAGCAAGAGGGTTTACATCTGTTTCGTCTGCCGCCTGTGCCTGCAACATTACTGCATTGAAATTCTCCGCCTGTACCAAATACCTGGCCGCAGCGTCCTCCGCCTGTTCCCATTACATTGCTGTTGCCGCAGTTGAATTCTCTGCTGCGAATTCCCATTACATTACTGTTGCCGCAACGGAATCTTCCTCCGCCTGTACCTAAAACATTACTGCAGCATACTTCTCCTCTGTTACCAAAAACTTGATCACAGAAATCTTCGGCAGCGTTTAACAAATTGTTACATCTGCATCTTCCGCCTGTGCCTAAAACACCTTCGCAGCGGCCTGTTCCGCTTATACACCCGGGGCCTCTGAGGGCAATTCTTTGAATTCCTGCAACATCGTCTCTGTCTCTGCATCCGCATCTATTTCTACAACACATTATAACACCTTATTCGTTTTAAATTTGAGTCAAGCTCATTATTATCATATTCAAAGCTGTACAAAGTGTTACGTCTGTCCAAAAATATTTTTAATCGGAACTATGGGGACAGACCTTAAAATGGTTTAAATGCTTTAAATGATTTACGTTTAAAGATTCAATATTCAATATATGTTTATTAATTGATAAATAAATGATATAATGTTAAAAACCGGTACAGGAGGAAATTATGTATTACGGAGAAAAAGTTTGTTTAAGGGCTTATAAGGAAGAAGATATAGCTGTTGCAACTAAATATGTAAATGATGGAGAATTAAAAAGGTTATTGACGCCGACAATTGCATTTCCCATGACTAAATGGGAAGAAGAGGAATGGGTAAAATCGCAAAAAGCAAATAAAACCGGAGAGTACAATTTTGCGGTTGAGGATATAAAAACACAAAGCTATATAGGCGGATGCGGTGTTAATGAAGTAAATTGGACAGTTAGGGTAGCTACAGTAGGTATTATGATAGGTGATAAAAACTATTGGAATAAGGGCTATGGCACTGATGCGATGAGAGTTTTGATAAAATTTATATTTGAAAATATGAATATACGTAAAATAAAGCTAAGTGTATTTTCCTTTAATATAAGAGCACAAAAATGTTATGAAAAGTGCGGTTTTAAGGTTGAAGGTATTCTGAAGGATGAAATATTTAAGGACGGTAAATATTATGATGAAATAATAATGTCCCTTTTCAACAATGAATATAATTAATAAGGAACTCTGGGGACGGACCTTGGAATGTCGTAATACTCCGGTTTGCTCTAATAAAAAAACTGCAATAAATAAGCACAGGTCATATCATATATACATGTGCTTATTTTCATGATTAAAATTGCTACCGGGTCTAAATAAGTAAGTTTTCTGCTGCAACGCATGCCTATTGACTAATCGATTCTTCCCACCAACCAAAAGAAATACTTCCGGTAGCAGGTACGGTTGGTCTTTCGGGATTTGACATGGCAACCATAAATGAACCGCCAGGCGGGAATATAAACTTTCCTCCTTCATCTGAAGTTATTGTGGTGCCGGCAAGACCGTACCGAACAGCAGCCATTACTCCGTCAGACGGGAACCCGTTAACCGAAATTGCGTATTGTAAATATACATGTGGCCGTGGATTAGGAACAATAGTCAAGTTGGAAGGGGTAACACCGTGAGAATATTCGATAATTCCCCTCGGTGTACTGTTAAACCAAACTCTTACTCTATAAGGTGTTGTTAAGATATCACTTACAGCCCAGGTATTTACATATAGGTTCACGCCGGAATTAGGCGGATTATATAGTCTTGCCCAGGCATTGGTTGCATTGCCGAACTGAAGGTTTTCCGCCATGCCGACAAAATACTTTCCCTCCATTGACTTCATTAAGTCTATGGGTATACTGACATTATAATCAATCATATTTGGAATAGTATTTAACGATGAAGCATGCCAAGGACTTTGATTATAAAATATGTGGTTATTCATACATTTCAACCTTTCATGTATTAGTTATTTATTATATGATACAAATATGCGAAAGGTGTATTTTTGAATGGCTAATAAAATTTCAATGACTGATGTATCAGTATAATAAAGGAACCAATGTAACATAAATACCGGTTAAAATTGCGGTTGTTATTACTCCGCAAATACTTGCACTCATTGCATATTCCAATATGAAACTGTACTTGGTAACTCTGTTGACTTCCTTTTGTGCCACCTTGGCTGTGGTAGGCACACAGGAAACACCGGCTATTCCAACTACCGGATTGAAGTTTTTGCCGTTTACGAGATAAACAATATATCCTCCCAATATACCGCCTATTCCCGATAGAAGCAATGCTATGATACCTAATATCAAAAGGGGCAATATTTTCGGATTTAAAATTGTGCTTGCTTCACAAAGAACTCCCAAGGTTAAACCTAAGAAGAATGTTGCCGAATATAGAAAAACATCTTCCAATAGCTTTGAATATCTTGTGATTCCGGATTCCCTGATTGCATTGCCAAGGAAAAAGCTTAAAAACAAGGGAGCTGCCGACGGAAATAAAAGACACAGCACTATGCATGCTATTATGTCAAATGCTAATTTTTCACCGGATGTAATATTATTTCTGAGCGTGGTTTTAATTACTATACCTCTGATATCCTTTGGTATTAAAAACCTTACCAAAAACGGATAACCACCATATGTTAAACTCAAGTAAAGATAAGCAACAATTGTAATCGGCACAAACAAATCCTTTGCAAGAGCAAGAGATGCAAAAAGAACCATCGGACCGTCGGCACCTCCTATAAGGGATATTGCCGCAGCCTCTCCATATGTAAAACCCATGGCATGTGCAATCGGAAATGTTGCAACTGTTCCAAGCTCTGCAAACATTGCGATAAGCATGCCTGTAAACGGAAACTTTAAAACGCTCCCCACATCAGATATGACACCGATGCCCATGAAAACTAAACAAGCAATTAACCCGTTGCTGAACATAAAGGTATAAATAGGCTGAAGCCAATCTATTTGCAATATATTTATAAGTTCATCCGTATGTGTTACCATAGGATCCATGAAAATAGTCCCGATTTGTGAAGCGGAGAAAAAGAGAACACCGGAATTTACTGCTGCCATGCCAAAGCCCATTGGAATCATAATAAGAGGTTCTAAAATTTCTTTTTTTCCTAAATAAACCAATAAAATACCCAATAAAATAAGAATGATTCTTGCAATAGCAATTTTTGGCTCTTGAACAAACAGCGTTCCCACACCTTGAAAAAGGTTTATAAAATTCATTTTAACTATTCACCTCCTTAATAGATTTAATTTTGAACATTGTTAGAAAATCTTCTTATCATAAACAAAATAAGCTTAATTAAACCGGCAATAAACACTGAAACAGCAAAGCCCAATAAATATACTGAAAATGCAAAAGAAATATCTTTCATCTTAGCTCCTTTACTTAACGTAATTCCTTTCTGATAAAAATTACAAATATTGCTGCTATGACAGCTATTAAAACGATTGCAGCAAATGGATTAATACTAAACATAATTCACCTCATTAAATGGATTTACATTTTGCTCTGCGCTCTTCTGTAAGTAGCTTCCATTAATTTTTCCCTTTCTACGATTGCTCTTTCGTATATTCCTTTACATATCAATCCGATTTCGTCATGACATGAAAAATCAAGAAATATTTTGTTCCCCGATATTTTCGTTACTGTAAGAATTGTTGAAATAGTTCCTCCTGTCAATGTTAATGTAGGCTGCTCATGCGATAACTCTATATACTTGCCTACTGTTATATATCCAGCAGGAAGCAAATTGTCGAGCATATCAGATGATGCTTCGATAATTATGTCCAAAACTTCAGGTGTTGACAGCAAATAGTTCAATGAATCCTTAGTTCCCGAATAAGCGTGTGTTCCTCTCACTGAACCTTCTTTTTTATAAATCGTCGAAAGTCCTACCGTTATCTTATGGTCTATCATGGTTTTCCTCCAAATTAATTTATCACGCAACATTATATCATATGTGCAATATCTAATCAATTGACTATTTCCTGTTAATTTATTATCTGCTTTAAGAAGTACTTTAAGATTATAAAATATTTATGTTTACGAAGGTGTAATTTAGGATATAAGTATAAGTATATGCAATGGCATAATATATAATCTTAAAGAGGAGCAATATGGGACACATAGGCATAATAATTGAAAAATGCAGACAGGCTGTTGGCATGA
The DNA here is from genome assembly GCA_036720515.1 of Sedimentibacter sp. GTDB lineage: Bacteria > Bacillota > Clostridia > Tissierellales > Sedimentibacteraceae > Sedimentibacter. Next base: position 1,029 of record DAIMMU010000049.1, on the reverse strand, counting down.
GCAGGAAAGAGTTGTCTGAAAATCTCTGCTCGGAAAAGTACATATACCTTATTGAAAAGGGAAAACGGACACCCTCAGCAAATCTTCTCAAGCTTATGGGAGAAAAATTGGGAGTGTTTTTATTCGGCTTTTATATGTATCTTGACTGTGCCGATCCGTTGTATGTCAGAGAAAAAATGCGCTTTTTCAACATGTGCAGGATAAATTTAGACTTTAAAGCACTTAAAGAGGCTTCTCAAGAAGCCGAGAAGATGCCGGATTTTTGCAGCAAGCCATGGTGCTATGAAATTCAGCTTAACAATATTTACTACCTTGCATTTGAAGAAAAAAAATGCAGTGAGGCTACTCTCCGATTGGACAGATTGCTGAAGGAAGCAGAAGCATACGGAGCAACATACATATTTTTGATTAATGCCCACACCCTCATGACAACCTGCTCATTGGTTACGGGAGATATAGCTGTAGCCAAAAAATCAGCTCTGCGCGCATATGAGGTGATGCAGAACAATAATGATGCGATGTTGTATGAACAGCTGCTCACCAAGATAACAGTAAATCTTATGGGAGTTCATTATTTTAGCAATGAGTTTGATGACGTAATAAAAAGAGGTCAGGAGCTTTTAGACATCAAGCAAAAGCGGGATTCCTACGGAAAAGTCCACTTTGTATACCTTTTGATGGCACTTGCCTTCTACGGTAAGAACCAGCGGGATGTTGCTGCAGAGTATTTGAAAAAGGCTGTTCACTTTCTAATGGTAGATAGTAAGCCCTCAGATGTGAGCTTCATTGCCAAGGATGACAGATTTGAAGCAATGCTGAATGACCTCAGTTCATATTCGGCAGTAATAGATTACTTTCGAAGGGAATACAAGGTGTAACAGACTGAAAAAAACAAGCACTTCTTCACAATGTAACAATTGTTCTATACAATTAATATACGTACTTGGCAGTTAGATTACATAAAAACTCTGAAACAATTGAAATATGGTGGTTCAGAGTTTTTTTTATCCTTTATTTTTCAACGCCTGT
>DAIMMU010000048.1:0-15471 GCA_036720515.1 Sedimentibacter sp. | reverse complement strand
TTTTAATGCATGCTGACCGTTTAATGTTTACTGTTCATTTTTTAATTCAAATATTATGTTAGTTTACAACAATGCATTATTGGGAGCTAAAATAGCTGTTGAGCTTTCAAAATTATAATTGTTATAATATAATATAATATAAAAATAAAATAATATTATTAAGCACTACAGTATGATATAATTGCTAAGTTAAATATAGAAATCGGGAGGAATTATGGGTAAGGATGTAATTATTGCATGTGATTTCAGCAATGAAGGCGAAGTTATAAATTTTCTTTCGAAATTTACGGAAGAAAAACCATATGTAAAGGTTGGAATGGAATTGTTTTATGCGGAAGGTCCTGAAATTATAAAACATATTAAATCTATGGGGCATAAAATATTTTTGGATCTAAAGCTTCACGATATTCCGAATACGGTTAAAAAAGCTATGAGGGTTTTATCGGGTTTAAATATTGATATGTGCAATCTTCATGCCGCAGGAACAATTACCATGATGGAAGCTGCCATTGAAGGTTTAACCCGTGAAGACGGTTCAAGACCAATATTGATTGCCGTTACACAGCTTACTTCCACTGACGAGGAAAGAATGCACAGTGATATTTTAATAGAAAGATCGCTTGATGAAGTAGTAATGCATTATGCTAAAAATGCACAAAAAGCGGGCTTGGACGGCATTGTCTGCTCACCCCTGGAAGCGGGAAATGTTCATGTTGCATGCGGAAATGAATTCTTAACAGTAACTCCGGGCGTAAGATTTGCGGACGGTGATAAGGGAGATCAGGTTAGGGTTACAACTCCTGCCAAGGCTAAGAAATTAGGCTCTGATTACATTGTTGTGGGAAGACCTATTACCGAAGCAAAAGATCCTGTGGAAGCCTACAGAAGATGTTTAAGAGAGTTTATCGGATAGTCTGTAATATGAAGGAGATACAATGAATAATATTAAAAGATTTATATATGATACCTTTTATTTAACAGCCGGCTGCCTGATAACTGCTTTTTCAGTAAATTATATCCTTAAGCCGAATGGTTTGATAACCAGCGGCATAACAGGACTGTCTATTGTATTGGAAAAGTATCTGCAAATTAATTATTCTTATGTTTATTATATTATTACATTTATAATATTGATTGCTGCATTTGTATTGATGGGTAAAAAAGAAGTAATGAAAATTATTTTCCTTTCTATTTTGTATCCTTCAGTATTGCTTTTAATGCAGGGGATTGAATTTAAATTTGTAGAAAATGACCTATTGCTTGCATCCATATATTTTTCAATTTTTTATGGCATCGGTGTTGGAATGATACTTAGGAAGGGTTTTTCTTTTGGCGGTACCGATACAATCGCAAGAATACTTAACAAGAAACTTTTTCCTTCAATAAACATCAGTTACCTAATGACTGCTTTGGATGGAATTGTAATAATAACAGCCGCCTTTGCATTTGGAAGGAATATTGCTTTGTACTCAATTATAAGTCAGCTGATAGTTACAAAGGTATGCGACTATATAATGTTTGGTTTCGGTACAAAGCTGTACAAGCTTGAAATAATAAGCTGTAAATATGAAGAAATAAGCAATTATATAATGTATGAGTTGGGAAGAGGAGTTACTTTGTTTAAAATAAAGGGCTGCTATACAAATGAAGAAAAAATTCAAATTGAATCAATTTGTTCCCCGAACCAAGCAGTGCTGATACAAAAGCTTATTATAAAAATTGAGCCTTCTGCATTTGTAAAAGTATTGCCTGTTATAAATGTATGGGGTAAGGGAAGACGTTTCATAGATATAAGTACGGAAGATTACTAAAAGACAAATGTTTTAACATTGATATGCAGCCTGATGATTCCGGAATGACTTTAATAGCAGGGTTATTTTTGGTTTGACACGATAAATATTAAGTGCTATAATCATTCTACGTTAACGGTGGGTGATATAATGGCTAATAATAATAAAGTTGTTGCAAACAACAAAAAAGCATTCCATGATTATTTTGTAGAAGAAAAATATGAAGCAGGGTTAGTGCTTGTCGGTACAGAAGTCAAATCAATAAGGCAGGGTAAGGTAAACTTAAAGGATAGTTATGTGGGCATAAAAAATGGTGAAGCATTTGTTTATAATATGCACATAAGTCCCTATGAAAAGGGAAACATATATAATGTTGACCCGTTAAGAGTCAGAAAGCTGCTATTAAATAAAAGAGAATTAAGGAAACTTATCGGATTAACCACACTGAAAGGATATTCACTGATACCTTTAAATTTATACCTTAAAAATGGTCTTGTTAAAATGGAGCTTTCCGTAGCTAAGGGCAAGAAAAATTATGATAAGCGTCAGGATATTGCCAAGAAAGATGCCGAAAGAAGAATTCAGAGACAAGATGATTAATATTTAGGGGGCGTAAATGGTTTCGACGGGGATATAGAAGTAAGATAAGCGAGTCGTTGTCGCCAAACAACGCTAAAAGTGGCAAAAAAAATAAACGCAAACGAAAATAATTTAGCATACGCTGCTTAATTGCAGCTGCTTGTTCCGCTTAACCGACCTGTAGGTTAAACCGGGGCATCATTTTAATCAGGGAACTGCTTAAGGGATTCTTCGACCGTAAGCTGAATAATCGGAGATAGCTGAGATTGAAGCCTGACCGTAGGCGTCAGTCAAGGCGAAAATTAAATTATGGTCTGCACTCGGAGAAAATCTTGTGGAAATATTTTCGGACGTGGGTTCGACTCCCACCGCCTCCACCAAAAGAAGATAATCCGAACCCGATAGTCCCTATAGGGGATGGGTTCGGATTTATCGTTTATCTGGACGAATTAAAAGGCTTCAAATAGCAAACAAGGGGAGAAAGCCTAAATGTGGCTTTCTCCCCCTTGTGATTATGGCTATTTATTTTTCCCGATTTTGCTTTCCTTCCACTCGGCAAGTGCCTTTTGACCTTCTTCGCTTTCATAGTAGGCTTGCAGTTTAGGCAGTAGGCATCTGGCGAGGGATTCAAATACATAATCGGGAATATCCATCCCGCTGCTGCTCATGGGTGCGTCCGGCTTTTTGCTCATCACACAGCCCTCCGCATATATTCAATTTTCAAGGTGCAAATCAATCCCTATCGTACCTGCCTTTCTGCGGCTTGTAGCCCCTGTTGTAATTGGATTTCCCGCATCATATCAGAGGGGATATTTGCAATAAACCGTTGTAGCTGCTCGTTCTCCTGCTTTAACTTCGCGGCTTCAAGCTGCTTCTGAATACTCTTTTCGCTGTTGATTTCTGTTTTGAGGGAGGTATTCTCCTGTGTCAGATAGTCGATGGTGGCCTTGTATTTCTTCATATATCCCATGTGAGATTCCAGCCGGGGGAAGAACTTGCCCAGCATTGCGGCGGCTTCATCGCGTTTCTTCCCGGCGTTTAGTGGCGTAATTTCCGAGAGAACCCGCTGAACTGCTGTTGCCTGTCTTGTCAGGTCAACCGACTGCTTGAATACCCATGTCGGAATATGCTTGCGTTTGGTAAGGAGGGCGCTTTCCCCACGCTTGAAGATTGGGAATTGTTTTTTCATGTGGGCGTGAAACTCGTCCTGCCATTTGGAGAGATTGGCACGATTGCCGAGGATGTCTTTCGCGGACAATCTCCCATCCTCCGTAATCGGAGTGAAACAGAGGTGTAAATGCGGCGTTTTTTCGTCTATATGCACCACAGCGGAGAAGATGTTTCCCTTGCCGATTTTCTTTTCCATGAACCCAGCGGCTTCGGTGAAAAAGGATTTAATCTCCTTCTGGCCTCTGCCTTTGAAGAACTCTGGACTGGCGGTGATGAGCGTATCGACAAACATGGTGCTGTCTTTCCGGGTGCGGCATCCTGCCGCCTTGATGCGGTTGTCAATTTCGCGCCTGTATTTGTCCTGCGGCTGGATGATATGGAAGTTATCTTTACTGCGGGTTACGTCTATGTCGGGGTTGCTGGCGTATTTCTCCTTTGTGCGTTCATGGTGAGCCTCCAGCGCCCCGGCTGGCCCCGCCTTGTGTTTGGCAAATCGCAGGATTGCGTATTCCGGCATTAAACTCCTTTCCCCTCCCGTCCTATCCGTTCCAACGAATAGGACGGGAGGACTTTATTTTGTAGACGGTTAGAGTGCATTTTCGAGGCTTCAAGTATAGAACCCTTATGTAGCTATGTTCGGTAGTCAGAAAGCCTTGATGTTACGGGCTTTTTTGATGCCTATTTGTCCATGTATGACCGCCGTTTTCGTTCGCTGGCTGCCTTTTGCTTCCGATGTACCTCTCCGGCGCATTTCTCGCAGTATTTCGCCCGGTTGGACTTCGGAATGAACGCCGCACCACAGACTGCACATCTTTTGGAATCGCTGCTATGGAAGATTTCCGTTTCCAGAGCTTTATCATCCGGCAGTACGCTCCAGCGAAACCATTTGCAGTTGACCGAGTAAGAAATGCTCTGAACACAGACCGTTTCTTCGCCATCGTCCAGCCACAGGCAGTTGCCGCTGTCATAATTGCAGCACTCGCGCCGTATCAGGGCATTGGCTCGTTTTCTCTGCCCCGGCGTCATGCGCGGCAGGGAACCGTCTGGGCGGCGTTCAATGGACGGCAGGTTTTTGAGAATATCTCGTATGGCTTGTCCCTCGTTTCTTTGGTATTTGGTCGACCATGAGTAAATTATAGCAAGAAAAAATGCAACCCTTCGATTTGTGATGGGATTGCATTTTCGACAAAGACTACACTTTGAAATTGCAAACTTGCAAATATCGTGGTAGAATATAGCAAAGAGGGGGTGGCTATATGTATCTGCCCGGAACAGTCAATGAGCGCATAGGCGATTTGCGGACAAGCAAGGGCTTGCAGCAAAAGGAATTGGCCGCAATGATTGGCGTTTCTGCATCACAGCTCAGCCGTATTGAGAACGGCGAGACAACAAATATCAATGCCGATACAATTGCAAAATTGGCAAGAGCTTTGAACGTCTCCACGGATTACATATTGGGGCTTACTACCGTCAGCGTTCCGAAAAGCTATGACATCAGCGAATTGGGATTATCGGAGAGCGCAGTCAAAAATCTGTTAATTATCAAGAGCTATGGAGCTACGCCTGTTCTTAATCACCTTTTGGGTCATAAGCGTTTTCCCACCCTCATTACTCATATAAAAGCCTATTTCTATGATGAAGTGGCTATGGGTATTATTGGAATCAATGAAATGTTTGAACTGGCTACTACTTCTCTTGAAGATTTAAGAAAAATGCAGCCGGAGAAAAGCGCTGATATCCGCAGCGGACAACGGTTGATAAACGCTGAAAAGAGCAATCCCCATGAAGCGGATATTGAGAAGATAAAGAACACCTTTATGGCAATCCTGCGGGATATAAAGAAAGAAATTGGCAATAGCGATGAGCCGATGGTCGATACCGCTCCGCTGGATTTGCTACGACAAATGCAAGCGGAATTACGGGAAAGCATGAGTGAGGCAATTACTGAGGAGCAAGCCGCTTCGATTCTTACGGAAAAATTGGCGCATACAGGCATCTTCAATGAAGAGACAATGGAAATGTTCAAGACGATAGCTCAATCTGCTTTTGAAAAAATGAGCGGAGAAACGAGGGGCATAACAAATGGATTTGACAAATCAGATAGTAATACATAAAGCATTTGGCGAGGGTAAGGTTGTTGAGCATAATGGAAATTACCTCACTATCTCATTTCAGGCAGGAGATAAGAAGTTCATTTTCCCTGATGCTTTCAAAAACTTTCTCACCGCCAAAAATACCGCTATTTCTGAGCAGATAGAATTATTATGTGAAGAGAAAGAAGCGCAGAAACTGTGTATTCAGCAGGAAAACGAGCGAACAAAGGCGCTTGAACAGCAGCGAAAAATCCGCGAGATTGCATCCTCGGCAAAGAAAACCAAAGCAAAGGCATACCCTTGCGCAAATATTGCGTTTAAGTGCAATTTTTGTGATGGAGGTCAATCTGCCCATCAAGTCGGCTTCGATGGTGTTTGCAGCGATAAGCTAATTCATAACAACATTGAGATTGAGAACAGAACCTGGTGCAGCGCAGAGGATTGTGCCTGCCTACATTATCTCAATAAAGGAATATCTCGCAAGGAATTGGATGCACTTTGCTCCGAGGATGGATTTGTCTGCTATGAAAGCCAAATGCTGCGAGATTGGAAAGCGATGGCGGGTGTTGTTCAAAACGGCGAAAACAAAGGTAAGCCCATGAAGCTAAATCAGGTGCAGGCAAACAGCTTATGTGTGTTGACCACTCGTGACCCGCAGAGCAAAGAGGAAGAACGCTATATTTTTGCGATTTTCCTTGTAGACGAAACCTATGAGGGCGATGGACATGAGGAAGGCTATGTTAGCACAAAATCGCAGTATAAAATAAAACTATCGCCAACAGAAGCTCACTCGCTACTTTTCTGGAATTATCATACCAATGATAATAAGCCGGAAACCACCGCATGGAACTCCGGTCTGCACAGATATTTTGAAGATGAGCAGGCAGCGCAAATATTGCGAGAAATAGCAAACATAAAGGCGGGAACGCCGGACGAGCACTTAGCCGCAGAATTTTATGAGCATTTCTGCAAAATAAATGGTGTTGATATTGCCGCGATAGGTGAACCGCAAGGAGCGTTGCGGTTTAATAATAATAAAAATAACAATTAAGGTGGAAGTCCAAGATGATAAATAATGTAAACAAATATCCCATATCACAGCTTTTTGACCCGGATGCAAATCTGGTTTTTGAGATACCTAAATATCAGAGGGAATACACATGGGCTACATGGCAATGGGAAGCCCTTTTTGATGATTTGATCGATAATGATAAGGGATATTTTTTAGGGTCAATTATATGTATTGATACGACAAATGACCCCATCAATGCGCCTAAGCGAGAGGTTGTAGACGGACAGCAACGCCTTACTACATTGGGTCTCTTTTTTGCCGCTATCTATGACGCGCTCTGCCAACATGACAACGAGTTAGATGATGACCAGAAGTTGGACTTGATGCAACTTAAACGCAAGCTCGTGCTAAAAAAGACAGAGGATAGAATCAGAGTCATTCCCCAAACACAGAACAACAATTTGAGCGATTATAAAGCGTTGTTGGGAGAACTAAAAATCATCTCAAAGCAATCTAAGCAGAAATTTGCAGGCAACCGCCGAATATTCAAAGCATTTTATTATTTCAAAAAGCGGCTTGCGGCACATCTTGAAGAGGCTGACAATAAAACAGCTTCCCTCTTTGATATATTGGATAAAATCAATTCTTCGGTTATCGTTATGATTGAAGTCTCCAATCACGCAGATGCCTATACCCTTTTTGAATCTCTGAATAACAGGGGAACACCACTCACAGCAATTGACCTAATAAAGAATTTGCTTTTGGCAAGGTTGGATTTGTCTGGGAGCGGGAGTATAGATTTTTACTTTGAGCAATGGACGCAGATACTGGATTACATTGGCGATGAATACTCAGTGCAGAAGAGATTCTTCCGCCATAACTATAATGCGTTCCGAAGGGGGATGAATGCTCCGTTCAAAAAGGATGACCGGCCTTATCCCTTAGGCATTCTCGCAACCAGAACAAATCTGCTTAGTATTTATGAGAAAGTTATCACCGCAGACCCAAAGGCGTTCATTGAAGAAATATTAGAAAACGCCACGCTCTACTCAACTATCCTGTTGCGAAATCAAGAGGATATCAGCAGCCAATTGAGGGAGGCTTATCTTGACCTTGAGCGCATCCAAGGAACTCCATCCTACCTACTACTCTTATATATTCTGAAAAATGCGGAGCAGTTGGGCGCGACAGAGCAGATAATCATAAATATCAGCGTCTTGTTGACTAACTTCTTTGTGCGCAGAAACTTGACCGATATTCCAAGCACAAGGGATTTGACACGCATTTTCATGGCATTGGTTGATGAAATTGAGGAACAGCAGTATTCGGGCGAAACGATGTATCAAGCTGTCCGCAAAAAGCTGATTGCCTGCTCCGCTTCCGATGAACTGTTTAGCGAGCGGTTGAAGGGAGAAGTGTATATCGACAATTCCGGCGCCACTCGCTTTATCTTATGCGCTATGGCGAAAAAGGGAATGACATTAGAAAATCAAGTTGACCTATGGAAATACAATAATTCCAATCAATATATTTGGACTATTGAGCACGTTTTTCCACAGGGCAATAATATCCCCGAGAGTTGGGTTAGTATGATGGCTGACGGCAATTATAATGTAGCGAAAGAATATCAATCACTCTACGTTCATACGCTTGGAAATCTTACGATAACAGGCTATAATAGCACGTTAAGCAATCGCTCTTTTGAGGACAAAAAAGAAAGAAAAGATAATAACGGAAATTATGTTGGGTATCGTAATAGGTAAATCTCAATACGGATATCGTCAGCGAGAATAAGTGGTCGGTTGATATCATTAGAGCACGAACAGAGAAGATGGTATCAGAGATATTGGAGTTATTTAAGTTGTAGACTGATTTAACACATAGCGTATTAGCATCTACACCTACTACGTGCCGAAAGGAGGCATAGCGCATGGATAATAATGACCCTAATAATGTGTTTTCAAATAGAGAGTCTGACAAGATACCTATCAGAATAAATGGGAAAGAGTATTTGATTTCAACATTTTTCTCGTTGAGTGATGCTGAATTATATTTGTCACAGTTGGAAGAAACACAAAATTCAAAAAGGGCTATCGCATTTATCGTACATAAAAAACTCAAGAAACTTGAACCGCCAATACCCACTGTTGAAGAAATCGCAAATGAAGATGCGTCTGTGTTTTCAAAGTATATTCTGGCAATAGTAAAAGGCGATGGTGAAGAGCTCTACAATTTTTATGAGGAAACAGAGCCAACGCTACCCGACACAGAGCGCTTTGCGCAGGCATACAAAAAATACAGCGACCTTTTAAGTGCGAAAATGGCAGAGAGATTAAAGCCGACGTTAGAAACATTAAAGCAAATTCAAAAGAGTGTTGATTTATCGTGGATTAATCAATTGCAACAAACCTTCAGCAGTCCGGTATGGGTTCAAACGATGCAACAAGTTTCACGCATGGCCCAAGACGCTGCTAATATTCTTGCTCCAATTAGAAATGCCATCAATGAGTATGCAACTGCTGCCGCAGAATTAATTTCAAACATCCAGATTCCTTCTTTTTCAGATGAAGATAAAGAAAGATTAGCCGAACGATATAGAAAATGGGGCGATTTCGGGTGGACGATTATTCCGAATGCCCCTATTAAGCTTTTCAACAGTATCCCTCAAAATATTGAAGATGCCCACAAATATGCGTTGAAATATTGTACACCTAAAGATATAGAAAGCTTATTTGCATCTATGAAAGAGAAAAACATAAGAAAAGCAGAATTGGATGAAGCTATTTATTGTTATGAACATAAACAGTATACCTCTTGTGCTCTTTTGCTATTTGCTTTGATAGATGCGAAAATGATACGCAAGCAACCAAAACAAGAAGGAAAAAGGCGACCAGTAGGAGGAACGGCTGCACGTGAATTAAAAAAACGCTTTGCGGACAAACATGATGTGAACACAATGTTCTTCTTACTTTTTGACTATATAAATCTTATGGCTTGTTTAGATATATTCTTCAAAAATGGAGAGGATTTTAAGCAAGAACCTGCTGTTATCAATCGAAATTTTGTTGGGCATGGAATGCACTCAAGAAAGGTGCGTAAGCGCGATTGCATTCAACTTTTTTTAGTATTATATAATTTGACGGATTTTTTGGAAGCACTCTGAGGATAGTCAGCATTGGGTGATTAGAAATTGTCTAAGACGAGAGACGGGGGCTGTATACCTGCCGCCACTCTCGAAACCAAACAGGATTTTTGCTCATTTCCATTCGCAAAAATCTGTCCGCTTTCCTGCCGCGAAAAACGGTTGTGTGCACACACCACACCCCCGTTTTACCGCCAGCCGTGCCAGCAGGTATAACACACTACACCTTGCAAGCAAGGTTGTGTGCCAAAGGGTGCCCCTTTGGGAACCCTTAATTCAGAAAATGGGTACCCATTTTCTGAATTAACCAAAACAAAAAGCGGTGCAATCCGTCCCTCCATCGGACAACTTGCACCGTTTTGTTTTGCGCTCCATCTGCACCACAGCCGGAGAAAACACGCTGCACATTTCCCCAAATGCAGCGGCGTTTTCGTTTCGGACATTTCGCAGAATATCCGAAACCGGAGTTGATTTATTTCTGTATTCGAGTTATAATAAGTTCAACCCGAATTGGAGGTTTAATCAATGAAAGAAGTGGGTAAACGGCTAAAAGCCTTGCGTGATGGTGCGATGCTTTCACAAGTTAAGATGGCGGAAGCTCTCGGCTCTACACAATCCAGTATCAACCGCTATGAAAACGGACAGGCCACCCCTACCGTTGCGCTTTTTCGCACTTATGCGGATTACTTTGATGTGTCGATGGATTATATCTTTGCCCGGACGGACAAGCCGCAGGGAAAGCAATACGAATACAAGCCCAATATCGCAGTTGGAAATCAGCAGATGCGGCAGTTTATTGATATGTGCTTTGACCCGGAATCGCCTGTCAGCGAGAAGATGAAAGAGACACTATTACAGATGATGGGAGGGCAAGATGCATGAGAGATATGATTTATTATCCGGGTTTTGAAGTTCAAGATAAAGTTTGGCTGAAATTTGCTTTACTGTATTTCGATAATTTGCGACCAATTATACCGTATACCATTGTACCGGAAACGGAATATCTCAGTGATGGCTTTCGCTATATTATGAATGAGACGGATTTAGTTAGACCATATAGGCCGCAATATGAAGAAGGTGTATGCGCTTCAACTTTGGCTTGCGATGAGTTTGAGGGGTACCTTCGTAATCCAGAGAGATACAAGGGTTATTTTGGCCGGACTCATACAACACAACTTCCTGAAAAATGGAGAAGCCGTGAGCACCAAAATTGCACTTTATTTGAAGGCAAATATTCAGACGCATTCTTTAATTTTTGTATTGAAAATCATATTGCTTCACAGTGCGAGGAAGGTATTCATATATCCGAAGACTTAGCGTTTGTATATATGAGCCTACTTGCTGATGTGATTTCAAGGAATAACGAATTTGAAATGATTACTGACATAAGACGTTATTCTGCTTTGTTGCTGAAAAATGAAATGTTAATGGCTAAGTCCACGCAAAATAATTTACGAATAGCACAAAATAACATTGAGTTCTCTGTACCAGACAATCTACGTAACATTCCCATTGAGCAGATAGTTCATTTGCGCAATCAAAGAAACTTTGGGGAGATGCGAAAGGCATATATCAAAGAAATAGGAAGGCTAATTGAAAACAAAGAAAATACTCGCCCCGACTATTCGCTGGAAGAGCTTTTATCATATAAAAAAGACTTCATTAGAATTTGTGAGCAATCGTTTGAGATGATTGCTGCTGCCACTGTTACGGTTTATAATTTTGCCGCTTTGAGCGATGGTATACAGGGTGTGGAAATTATCCCCGCAATGGCATCAGTATTTATGGATTATAAAGCTGCTAAAGATGCTGTCTTCGAGATTCCGCAGTTTATCGAACAGTTGAAAACAAAACGGCTGGCCCGAAAATATGTTGCTAAAGTGAGTAGATTAAATACTACTTATCGACACAGGGGGTGATGACACTTGAAAGCAGTTATCTATGCCCGGTATTCTTCCGACAGCCAGCGCGAAGAATCCATTGAAGGGCAAATCCGCGAATGTACCGAATATGCCGAGCGAAACGGCATGACCCTTCTTTGCAGTTATATTGACCGTGCTCTATCTGCAAAGACCGCTGACCGCCCGGAGTTTCAGCGCATGATAAAGGACAGCGCAAAAGGCTTGTTCGATGTGGTGATTGTTTGGAAGCTTGACCGCTTTTCACGCGACCGTTACGACAGCGCCCATTATAAACGCATCCTCCGCAAAAACGGCGTGAAGGTCGTTTCCGCTAAAGAGAATATTTCCGATGGCCCGGAGGGTATCATTCTTGAATCTATGTTGGAGGGATATGCGGAATACTACTCCGCAGAGCTGTCCGAGAAGATACACCGGGGGCAGAAGGATAACGCGCTCAAGGGCAAGAACAACGGCGGTGGTATTCCCATTGGATATTTATTAGGTGATGAACAAAAACTTGTGATTGACCCGCTGACCGCGCCTATCGTTTTGGAAATCTTCAAACGGTATGCAGACGGCGAGACGGTGCGCTCCATTGTAGAGGATTTGAACAGCAGGGGATTACAGACGAAGCGGAACAAGCCTTTTTCGATGAACAGCTTTAACGCCCTTCTTAAAAACAGGAAGTACATAGGGGAATATCAATATCAGGATGTAGTTATTCCCGGCGGCGTTCCTGCTATTGTGCCAGAGGAGCTATTTTATCGAGTACAGGAACGGATGGAGAAGAATAAACGCGCCCCTGCAAGGTCAAAGGCAGAAGATGAATTTCTGTTGACTACCAAGCTGTTCTGTGGCAAATGCGAGCGCATGATGGTTGGCGAAAGTGGCACCAGCCACACCGGGAAAAGCCACTATTATTACAAATGCGGCAACGCCAAACGGAATAAGGGCTGCAAGAAAAAGGCGGTCAAGAAAGATTGGATAGAGCGCATTGCCGTGATATGGACGGTAAACCGGGTGTTGCGGGATGATGAAATCAACCGAATTGCAACCGACCTTGTATCCCTGCAAGACCTTGAGGACTTGACCCTACCCGCCCTGCGGCGGCAGCTTGAGGAAACGGAAAAAGGTATTGAAAATATGCTCAACGCCATTCAGCAGGGTGTTTTGACTTCCTCCACAAAATCCCGCCTTGAAGAATTGGAGCGGCAAAAGACGGAACTGGATATCAATATTTTGCAGACGCAGCTTCAACGCCCACGCTATACAAAAGAAGTCGTAGTTGATTGGATTAGCCAATTCAAATACGGAGATGTGAACAGCCGGGATTATCAGATGCAGATTATTGATACGTTCATAAACTCCATCTACCTCTTTGATGATAAAATCGTATTCACCTACAATTTCAAAGGCGGCACGGAGACGATATCCCTTGCGGATATTGAGGCTGTGCTGGGTTCGGATTTGATTGGTATGTCTCCATCAAAAAAAGGCATATTTTCCTTCAAGGGGAAGGTATGCCTTTTTCTATGTAAAAAAATGTGATAATATGGATTCAAAGATTATCTCAAAACTTAAACTGTTGGAGACAAGGATGTTTATGAGCCTTTTGTGCAAACAGTATGTTTCTTAATATTGAAACATACTGAAATTTGTAGTATAATAAAAGAAAAACATATTGGAGATACCATGCGTTTCTCCTTCTGCTTATCGGAAAATGTTAGATTAAGAGGAAATGAGGGTCTGTTCATGAAAGATCAGATTGAGGATGCACAAAGAAGCATAGCCAAATCATTCCAGTTGTTTTTTGAAGAACAAGAACTGCTTGCGAAAGTGATTGAGTTCTTCCCATATCCGATTCAAATTTTCTCCCTTGACGGGACAGCGAGGATGATTAACAAAGCGACACTGGAGATGATAGGCATCAGAAGCATTGAATCCCATGTGGACAAATACAATGTTTTTGAGGATCCCATCGTACGTGAGCTTGGCGTTATGGATCAGGTCAGGCAGGTATTGACAGGCAAAACTATATATCTTACCAATTTCAATGCGCCCTATCAGGATATGATCCGGTATTTTAATGTGAAAGACAGGGATATACAGACCATAAGCTCAGACATTACATGTTTCCCTTTGGTAAAGGCTGATGGTGTGGTAGAATGCTTTGCCGCTGTTTTTATTTTTAAAAAAATATACAGGGGGAAAGAGGAAATTGGATGGGGCAGACAATACATAGAAACCCATTGGCAGGAACCCTTTGACATAGGCGAAACAGCAAGGGCGGCGTGCCTCAGCAAGGCACATTTCACAAAGCTGTTCAAGAAGCATACCGGTATAACACCGCATGAGTATTATATCAATTATAAAATCGGCAAAGTGAAGGAGAAGTTGCTGGATACCAACCTTTCCGTCACGCAGGCTTTTGCCGCCTGCAACATGGATTATAACGGTCATTTCGCCCGAGTATTTAAAGATAAAACCGGGCTTTCCCCTTCTGCTTATCGGAAAAAGTTAGAATAAAGCAAATTGCCATATAAAATTTATCTGGAAGCATTTCACCAACAACTAAGGATTAGGAGTAAAATTGACGGACTGATTTCCATCTGACCTGATATCTATATATGAGGGCGGTAAAATTATCTCCATTGAGTAAAAAACATTTACTGCCTATATAACCCTCCTGTTTAGCATAGTATTCCTGAAAAAGATAATTTAAATAAATAATAACAGTATTTTATCGGATTATTTATTAAATAACTAACGATCTTTATTATAAAGATTCATCTTTACATAGCACATTAAATGTTGTATAATTTCTGGTGTTATGTAAAAAAATCATCAAACCAATTATTATAGGGTCTTAGTTTTAGGAGGAAATAATGAAAAAGGTATTAATAATTGTTGTAGTATTTGCATTGTCTTTTGGATTTTTAACATTGGTGAATAATTTGGGTTCAAATACTGCATCGGCAGAGGAAACACTGACAGGGACAGCTGAAGGGTTCGGAGGAGATATTACCGTTACCGTAGTTGTAAACGGTGATGATATTGTTTCGGTTGAAGCGGTAGGTGACAATGAAACTGATGGAATAGGCACTATGGCAATAGAAAAACTTCCTGATTTAATAGCTGAAGCGGATTCAACAGAAATAGACGGAATTACGGGAGCTACTTTCTCAAGCGACGGTATTAAAGCAGCTGTTAAGAATGCTTTAGCAACTAAGGGCAGTTCCGGTAGCGAATCACAAACATTAACGGGAACAGCCGAAGGATTCGGAGGAGAAATTACCGTTACAGTAGTTGTAAACGGTGATGACATAGTTTCGGTTGAAGCAGTAGGTGACAATGAAACTGATGGAATAGGCACTATGGCAATAGAAAAACTTCCTGGTTTAATAGCAGAAGCAGATTCAACGGAAATAGACGGAATTACGGGAGCTACTTTCTCAAGTGACGGTATTAAAGCAGCTGTTAAGAATGCTTTAGAGTCAAAATAATAAAAATTACTTATATAAGAGCTATACCAACTTTGGTATGGCTCTTTGCAATTTTATAAAATTTTCTGGAACAAACATTGATAATATATTATAATAATATTGTATTCACAATATTCTGCAATTGTTATAAAAAAGTGTTTATAATTATAAGATATAATTATAAATATAAAAACAATAAAATGATTGTCAGGCTGCGGCATTGTTGCGTCCTCATTTTTTACTATTGAAATGATAAGCTATTGACAAATAAAAAATTGTATTATATGGTGAGTAAAGCATGG
>DAIMMU010000262.1:0-2178 GCA_036720515.1 Sedimentibacter sp. | reverse complement strand
AATTATTTGATTTATTTGTCATTTTTTACTTGACAATTCATAGTTGGTCTCCTTTATATTGATTTTTCCGAACCGAAAAGCTGTCTCAATACAACAATAGAATCTTAAATTGTAACGCAATCTAATAATTTTCAGAGTAATTATTATGACAGTAATTAAAGATATTATCCAAAGAAAAATTTTAAAAGTTGATAAGGTAAAGTAAGAAATCGGCATGCGAAAATATGATTATATATATTATCACTTAAAACGAAATTAGTAAAGCGATTTCATGAGATTTTCCGAAATTATTACTAATAGTAAGCATACGAAACGTCATCGTATTAAATTGTTTGGTATATTTTGTTCTGATTATTGAATTTAAATTTATATTTTGATATACTGATAGTTAGAATGTAAGGGGAGACTAATATGTTTTTTAATAAAATTTTTGCTGCTGAAGGTCTTGAAAATATAACAATCGAAAAAATAGAGGTCTTAAAAAATAAAAATACCGTTATAATTCATGGTCTAAGCCAAGAAATTAATGATTTTTTTCATATGGAAAATGCTGAAAATAAGATAAAGAAACATTATAACAATGCCGTTAATATAGAATTGGACATAGAATACAGACTAAGCAAAAATATTGATGAATGCGAGCTTATCGAAAAAATTAAAAATAACATAATTTATGCAATCACTAATGAATCAAATATACTGTCTAAAGCAAAGGACAATATAAGAATTGAATTTAAGAATGACTGTTTTTTTGTAATTTCAAACAACAATTTGCTTTTTAATGAGCTTCATGACAATAATATTGAAAGAAAAATTATGAAAATCATGGGTGAATACAATTTACCCTATAAAATGGAAATATTGTATCAACAAGCAGAGGATGAAGCTATTATAACGGCTGAAAATATTTTTAATGAAGAATTAAAAAAGAGCTTGGAAATAATTAAGAATAATAATGTTACAGAAAAAAAGACAGCGGTCAAATTTCAAAATAATAACGGCTTTAAAAGAAGAACAAGGAAAAAGATTGATATAGACAGCATTCTACTATCATCTATTTCTGAAATAACAAACGATTCGGGAACGGTCAACATTAAGGGTAAAATAATCAGTGTGGATAAGAGGGAGCTGAAAACAGGAACAACTCTTTTGCTGATAAACCTGACAGATTTAACCGATTCGATAACCTGCAAGTATTTTTGTCCTAAGGATTTTGTCGATGAAGGAATTGAAAAGGGAAAATACATGCAAATAATCGGTAATGCCGAATACGACGGTTACGAAAAGCAGCTGATTGTTAAAATATCTGACATGCAGTTAATAAAAGAAGAAGTAAAGCGAATGGATACCTCAAAAGAAAAAAGGGTTGAGCTGCACCTGCATACAGGTATGAGCTCCATGGACGGAATAACCGGATTTAAAGAATATGCCAAGAAAGCTAAGCTTTGGGGACATAAAGCGATGGCTATAACAGACCACGGAGTTGTACAAGGCTATCCCGAAGCAATGGATTGTGCCGACGAGAATTTCAAGGTTATATATGGAATGGAAGGCTATCTGGTTAACGACACAGTCAATATAGTTTATAATTGCAAAAATATAAATTTGGACAGCGATTTTGTAGTGTTCGATATAGAAACAACAGGCTTGAGCCCAAGAAGCGACGATATAATTGAAATAGGAGCCGTAAAAATATCAAACAGAAGGATTGTTGAAAGTTTTTCAACATTTGTACATATAGACAGGAATTTACCCGCAAAGATTATAGAATTGACCTCCATAACAGATGACATGCTGAAGGAGCAGCCTGAAATAATGACTGCACTGCCGTCATTTATGGAATTTGCAAAGGACAGTGTACTTGTGGCACACAATGCAAAGTTTGATGTTGGCTTTATAAAAGAAAAAGCAAAAAAATATTTAAATATAAATTACGATATGCCGGTTTTAGACACATTAGAGCTGTCAAAGGCTTTAATTAAGGATATTAAAAATCATAAGCTTAATACTTTAACAAAAAAATTAGGCATAAGCCTTTTGAATCATCATAGAGCTGTCGATGATGCAAATGCCACTGCGCAGCTGCTTTTATTTCTGTTGAATAAGTTAAGCGAAAGGGAAATTTTTGATATATCAAAACTCAATGACCTTCTTAAGGAAGATGTTGATTTTGTCAAG
>DAIMMU010000261.1:0-2178 GCA_036720515.1 Sedimentibacter sp. | reverse complement strand
GCAATATTTGAAACAGCCAAACGCTTAAGAAGCATACAAAATATGTACGGTGATGACAAAATTGCATTTGTTGTTTCACCTAAATTAACCAATGAAGAATTTAAGCTTATCAAAGCTGTGGCAGATGAATTAAATACTAAATTCAAAGGTTCATTCACATTGGATGAAGAACCCGGCATAGAAGCCGTATTAGGCAGAAATGAATCAACTATTACTGCTGAAGAATTAGACAATGCTGATTTGATCATTTCGGCGGGACAATTGTACGAACATCATCCCGCAGCAGGAATGAAGCTTAGAAGACTTTCAAATACAAAGAAAATTATTTCCGCATCGACGATTGCAACAAAAATGAGTAATTTTGCGGCAAAAGCCGATGTAGACAACTATGAAGTATTCTTTACGCGTGTTTTGAAAGCATTGGTTGAAAACGGAACAATTAAGAAAGAGACAATAAGCAGCTGTCAAAACGGCGAAGAACTCATTAAATTATTGGATAAAATAGAAGTTCTGCCTGAAGCATTAGCAGTTGCGGAAGCATTCAAAAAAGCTAAAAAACCGATCATTGTAGCAGATGAAAACACAGTTCCGAAGGCAGCGTTAAAAGTATTGGCTGACATAACCGTATTAGCAGGAAACTTAAGCCGTCCGCACAGAGGCTTGATAGTTCTGAAAGCTAAGGCAAACAGCCAGGGAGCATGGAATATTGGTTTCAGAACCTCGGGAGAAGAAATTAAAAAAGCCCTGCTAAACAATGAGCTTAAAGGCTTAGTTGTAATAGGTGAAGATATAGCAGGAAATATTCCTGAGCTTAAGAAAGCAATCAGCAGCTTAAAATTCTTTGCGGCATTTGATATAATGGAAAATGAAACTACCGGGTTAGCCGAATATGTACTTCCTCTTTGCAGCTTAGCTGAAAGCAGCGGTACAATTGTAAGCGCAGACGGCACTGTAAGAAATGTGGTTCAGGCAATAAAACCATTAACAGGAATGTCAAACTTGCAGATGTTTAAAGAATTAGCTCAGCAGTTAAATGCAGTATACAAAGAAAATGCTGAAGATAAAGCGAAGGTTGAGCTTTATGTACCTGCCTTAAAGAGCATTGAAAAAGAATATGAAGTTTACGACACAGTAGAAAAAGCATTCTTGGCAAACTTAAAAGAAAACTGCGTAAAAGCGGTATAGCGCATAAAAACTAAAAGGAGATTCTGATTTTCAGAATCTCCTTTTTTGAATTTCGGGGACGGACCTTTGAGTGACAAAAAAGAGGAGGGGAGCCCGCCCGCTGGATAACCAAGTGACAGAAATGCAGATATAAACATCGATGAATATATCAATTAATAAATTGACAATTGTTAAATATTTGTATATAATATATTATTAAAGATACAATATAATTAAAGAGGTGAAGGTTATATGGCTAACGAAATTATGTCGGTTAAAAATATTATGGAGTCAATAGTTCCGATAACTCGCTTTAATCGTGGTGAAGCTAATAAAATATTTGAGGAAGTAAGTGAATATGGAGCGAAGGTTGTATTGAAAAACAATGTTCCGACTTGTGTCTTAATTAACCCTGAGCGATATGAGGAAATGGTTGAAGCATTAGAGGATTACGCTTTGTATTTTGAAGCTGAAAAAAGAATGAAATCATCTGAAAGTGAAGGATTTATTAGCTCGGAAAAGATCTATAAGGAACTTAATGTTAATGAAGAAAATATAAATGTTCTTGATGTGGAGATTGAGTAATGATATGGAAGACAGAGTATACAAAGGAAGCATTAAATGATTTAAAAGCTCTTGACAATACTCAACAAATACAAGTAATTAAGGCGATTAAAAAGGTATCGGAAAACCCTCTGCCAAAAACGGAAGGTGGATATGGTAAACCTTTAGGAAATCATATTTCCAGTAAATTAGCCGGTTACATGAAGATAAAGCTTGTAAGATTAGGGATAAGAATTGTGTATGCCATAATACGGAAGGATTATGTAATGAGAATTATTATTATATCAGTTCGTGATGAAGAATCAGTTTATAAGATTGCTGATAAACGAGTGAATGATTAACATATCTAAAAATCCTAATTGGGTTTTTAGATATGTTTATAATATTAAAAATGCAGGAGACCAACTATGAATTGTCAAGTAAAAAATGACAAATAAATCAAATAATTAT
>DAIMMU010000260.1:0-2184 GCA_036720515.1 Sedimentibacter sp. | reverse complement strand
TGACTTTTAAGCTTATAGAACTATCAAAACAATATGGAAAAATTAATTATTGCACAGCAGGAAGTCCCTATTACGGGGATATTGTAACAAAAAAGCTGACAAATGAATATAAACGCCAAATTAATACAATAATAATTGATGGAATGAGTTTTCTTGATAAATGTTTAAAGCTTTCGGGATATGCAGATTATAATAATATTGCGGTATTAGATTGTTTGGAAGCAGATGAATTTTCATTTGATATAAATTCCTTTAATATTATTACTCAAGTTTATGATTTGGAAATTGCATCCCAGCTTAAAATAAAGCTTATGGAAATATATCCTGAAGATGTAAATACACTCATTATTGATGTTTTGGAGGAAAATGTTAAAAAAATACCGCTTTTTATGCTTGATCAAGAAAAAAATTATGGATTTTCAACATATTTTTGCATTCTGCCTATTGAAATTTCAAAAAATAGAGTGTATAATGTTAATAATCTTCAAAGGATCGTGAAAATCTTAAGAGGTCCTGACGGATGCCCATGGGATAAAAAGCAAACGCATCATTCAATAAGGCAGCATGTTATCGAAGAGGCATATGAGGTTGTGGATGCAATAGACAATGATGATATAGACAATTTAGTCGAAGAACTCGGAGATTTATTATTCCAGGTCGTATTTCACGCTGAACTTGGAAGCGAAGAAGGTTATTTCAACTTTAATGATGTTGTGACCAATCTGTGCAAAAAGATGTATTTTAGACATCCTCATGTGTTTGGAGAAGTTAAGGTCGACAATGCCGAGGAAGCATTAATCACCTGGGAAAACTCCAAGCTGAAGGAGAAGAATTTAACTACATATACGGATAATTTGAAGAATGTTCCCAAGGCTTTATCAACTTTAAGCAGAAGTTACAAAATTCAAAAGAGAGCTGCCGAGGTTGGTTTCGATTGGCCTACATCAGAGGGAGCAATATTGAAAATTAAAGAAGAACTCTTGGAATTCATTGAAGAATACAATAATGATAACATTGAAAATATGGAAGAAGAGTTCGGAGATTTGTTATTTGCTCTTGTTAATTTTGCAAGATTTGAAAAAATTAATCCTGATATTGCTCTGAATAAAACAATTAATAAATTTATTGATCGATTTGAGTATATAGAGAAAAATTCTACTAAAGATTTAAAACAAATGACTCTGAAAGAAATGGATGAGTTATGGGAAAAATCAAAGTTCCAATAGGAATTTAGATAAAATAAATAAACTACATTTTTATTTAAGGAGGGTTTTATGAATAAAGCTGAATTAATAACTAGCGTTGCTGAAAAAACTGGTTTCACTAAGAAAGATGCTGAAAAAGCATTAAATGGATTCATGGAAACAATAAAAGAAGAACTGGTTGCAGGCGGGAAAGTACAATTAGTTGGGTTTGGAACTTTTGAAGTTAGGGACAGAAAAGAAAGACAAGGAAGAAATCCAAGAAATCCTGGCGAAACAATAGATATTCCGGCATCAAAAGCACCGGTGTTTAAAGCAGGCAAATCATTAAAAGAAGCAGTTAATAAATAGACAGAAAGAAATGCGAAGGGGACATTGGAAAATGTCCCCATTTAAGTATGAAGTTTAGAAGTTTTGATGACGGTTCTTTGATAAGAACCGTTTAAATTATTGTATTTGCAACGGGAGAAATTATGTGGGAAATAATTGAAGATGCGCTGATTGACTCAGCTAAAATGCTGCCTTTTTTATTTGCGGCATATATGGTAATAGAATATATAGAGCATAAATCCTTGGATAAATTGGTCAAAGGCTTAAAAAAATTTGGCGTTATGGGAGGAGCCGTTTTAGGTTGCGTTCCTCAATGCGGATTTTCCGTAGCAGCATCGAATTTGTATGCGGGCAAAATAATTACTGTCGGAACATTGATTGCCGTATTCATATCAACTTCTGATGAGGCTGTTCCGATATTATTGTCAAATCCGGGAAATTTAGAAATAATTTTATTGCTTATAGCGATAAAGATGTTGATTGCGGTTTTGGCAGGGCTTATGGCTGACAGCTTCTTCAGAAACTTTTTTAGTGAGAGCAAAAAAGAAAATATTACAAGTGCCATACACCGCCACTTGTGTATTGATTGCGGATGTAACGAAGAACACGGCATATTAAAACCTGCGTTAAAACATACAATGAATATATTCAT
>DAIMMU010000047.1:0-15539 GCA_036720515.1 Sedimentibacter sp. | reverse complement strand
TTATTTGATTTATTTGTCATTTTTTACTTGACAATTCATAGTTGGTCTCCTTTCAGCAATACTTTTATATCAAAATATACACGTTACCTCCTGACTGTTACTTTGGTTACGATTTCTTATAATTATATACCATATTGTAAAAACTATCAATTGATGATGAAAAAAAGATTGGAATTATCTTATAATTATCTTATAACGGAAGAAATACAGAAAAAACAGAACCTTTGCCCGGTGTTGATTTGACTTTTATGTATCCCCCTTGTGCAGAAATAATTTTTCTTGATAAAAATAATCCGATTCCGACACCCTCTATATCCCTGACATTTTCTCCCCTGTAAAACCGCACAAATACCTTGTTAATGTCCTGCTCCGTGATGCCGCCGCCTTCGTCGCTTATATCTATGCGGCAGAATAATTCATACTTCATTACGGATACATTTATTTGCGTATTTTCAGCACTGTATTTTACTGCATTGTCCAAGATATTAAAAACCGCTTCCTGTGTCCACTTGCCGTCATGAAGGATATTTGCGTCATCTGCGCTATACACAATACTTATACCCTTTTTTTCTGCTTTTTGGGATATTGCCGAAACGGCTTGCAGGACTGTCTGAGATATCGATTGATATTCACCGTTCAATTTTATAATTCCGGCTTCTAACCTTGACATTTTAATTAGGGATTCCATAAGCCAATTTAGTTTTTCAAGCTGGCTTTCCATGTTTTTAGTGAACTTTTTCCTTTTATCATGCGTGAGATTCTCATCAAGCAGCAGTGAGTTATATAAATTTAAATTTGCAAGGGGTGTCTTCAGCTGATGAGATATATCTGAAATTAATTCGGTTATTGCATCCTTTTCCTTTTTCTGCTTTATGCTGTGTGATTTAAGAATATCCGACAGCTTCAGTATTTGACTTTGCAATTTGGAAAGCATCGTATCTTCAATTTCGGAAAATGTATCTGAAGGGTTGTCATCTATTATTGATTCGATAGTTTGGCTCAATGCCTCAAGTGTATTATTTACATTTTTGGATATCAGCATAACAGATGTAACACAAACCCCTGTTATAATCATAGAAAAAACCGACACTATCCATACTATTCTCACATCAAAATTAGACAGAAGATATGAAATAATCCCTATGAATAACGCCGAAAATATAATTATTAAAAATATTGTTATAATGACTGTTCTTTTGACGGTGTTCTTCAATTATCATCACCCCATATATAACCTATTCCAAATACTGTTTTAATAAAGGATGGATTTGAAGGCTCATCTTCAATTTTGGTTCTGAGCCTCCGGATATTTACGCTTACAGTGTTTTCGTCTACAAATTCCCCGTCTATATCCCAAATTCTATCAAGAATTTGTTCTCTCGTCAGTACCCTGCCTTTGTTTTTAATAAACAGCTCCAGCAGCTTCACTTCTATTTTGGTAACAGGAATATTTATATGTTTTTTTGTGAGGCATAACTTATCAAAATCAAATTTGATGTCTTTAAAGCTATAGATGTTTTCAGCAGCTCCCCTTTTCAGAACCGCCTTTATTCTTTCCCTGAGTACGGGAAGAGAGAAGGGTTTTGTAATGTAGTCATCTCCTCCGGCTTTAAAACCCTTGACTATATCTTTTTCGGTATCTTTGGCGGTTAAAAAAATAATCGGTGTGTTCATATCTTTTCTGATATTTTTACAAACGTTTATACCGTTTTCATCCGGTAAATTTATGTCCAATATTATTAAATTTACACTGTTGCTTAACATGTCTGCCGCCTGTTTGCCGTTATATGCGGATATTGTGTTATATCCTTCGCTTTTTAAGGCAAATGATATTCCTTCATTCAGCAGCTCATCATCTTCTATTATTAATATGGTAATCATTTTAATCCTGTCCTTCGTTTTCGCTGATAATATTATAACATGAATACAAATCTCTAACTATGAATTTTTAAAATTTATATTCGGAAAATATCAAGGAATTACCCGCAGCCTGACGATTTGTCATCCAAGGCACAGCGAAACAGCTCTTATACCGGCATGGTTATATCATACGCAGTCTCTCCACTATGCTGATATTTTTAATACTGGCAAACCCTAAAATCGGTATTACCGTCGCAATAATAATCAGTATCGGCATACAAACAATTATGGGAAACATAGTGAAATGATAGCTGAAAAAAGACATCTGTCCCGCAAAAGATTTCACTCCTATATAAGTAATGGGCAATCCAATAGTCAAAATAACTAAAAAAGTAATTAAAGCATAGTATAATCCTTCATAAATAAGCATCTTTCTTAGTTGTCCGCCTGTCATCCCAATGCTTTGCATAGTAGCAAATTCCTGTCTCCGAGATATAATGCCTGTAATTATAACATTGGCAAAGTTCAGCACACCTATTAAGCCGATGATGAAGCTTAGTGTGTATCCTACCGCATTGTACGTTGTTATCATATCATTATATTCCTGTTCATATACTGCTTTAGAGCGGTATTCCAAAGTCGGAATTTCCTTTACCTTGCTCTTAATAAATTCTTCCAAGCCTGGAATGTATTCATCTTCAGCATCGAACAAAGCAGTCATTATGGAGCTTTCGTCTGAATATTTATAGTATTCCTCCGACGGAATATATAAATTAACTGCGCCCACTATCATTTTGCCGCTGTAAATGTATGAAGGCAAGTTTTCAGCAACTGCCATTATCGTGTATTCCTTCATGCCATCTTCGCTTGCTAAGGTTATTTTATCCCCCGTATTATATAATTGAATATCCCATGATTTTTTTACTGCTATTGCATAATTGCCGCTTTTAAATAATTCATAATCCAATTCACCCTCTGATAAATATTGCTTTAACAGAGGAGACAGTACACTGTCTATTCCATAAAGGTCAACTAAAATACTATTTCTTGCGAGAATTTCTTCATAAATATTCTTATTTTCATAGCTTTCTTTTTCCGCGCTGTTTTTTAATAACTCTTCTGCACGATTATCCAACGGTATGCTTATTTGCTTGTTATAAAGCTTGTGAACACCTTTAACAGCCGGATTTTTTTCTATTTCATCGCATAGCTCTTCCGTGACCGCATTGGGATTACTTTCATCAAATCTCCATCTGTAAAAGCTTGCATCTCCTATGGAAAAATCACTTCCTACTTTCCTGCTTAAATATTTATCCATATCAAATCCGGCAACCATCGTGTACACACAGTTCAGCAGTATCATACTTACGGAAAGGGAAATTATAACCACAAAGGCTTTTTTCTTGCTTCTGAATATGTTGGAAAATGCCATTTTATGAAGCTTAGCTCCATTATTTGACCTCTTGATCTTTTTCTTGTTGTTCGATACAACACCCGTATATCCGACAGCCTCAATCGGTGATGTTTTAGAAGCAATTTTTGCAGGTTTATTGCAGCTTATGAGCACTGTAACCAACGAAAACAAGGCTGAACCTATAAATATAACCGGATTCACCGAAACGGCAGTGTAGGATATGGTCAGTATTTGCATTACGTATTTCAAAAGAGCAATTCCCAAAAGATATCCAAGAATCAGCCCCAAGGGTATCCCCGTAGCAGACAGCATAACAGCCTGCTTTCGAATTATAATTTTAAGCTGTTCAGCTGTTGTGCCTATGGTTTTTAGCAGCCCGTAAAATCGTGTATCCTTAACTACGGAAATATAGAACAAATTATAAATAATAAGATAACCGCTCAACATTATTAACAGCAATAATCCTGTCAGGGGTATAAAATTGCTGAGTTTATCAGTAAAACCGCTGCCCATATATGCCCAGTTTACCGCTAATGGAATATTTTCTTGTTCAAATCCGCTGTCATGTAAAATTTTAATTAATTTCTTTTCAATGTTATACTTATTATTAAGCATCACACCAAGATTAATTACACCTGTATACGTACCGTCCTGCTTAGATAATTTTTGATCTATACCCGAAAGATTCTTTTCTATAAAATCCTTAGATACACAGGCGGAGCTTGCCATCGCAACAATATCTCCTTCATAATAGCCGCTTAAAATGAAATCCTTGGTATAATCCATACCATTAATATTATAAATCAATGTAACGTCTTGACCTAATTCATAACTTAAACCCAACATATCCAAAGTTATGGTATCCAATACGATTTCATTTTCTTCTTTCGGCATATTACCATTTATAAGGGGCAGTATAAAACGATATTCAGCTTCATTCTCATCCACATAATTTATTTCCACCTGCCTTTTTGCAAGCTCAGGATTTTCTGCAACTGCTACCGGAATAGTCATCCCGTATTCCTTTATATCTTTATGGTCTTTTAATATTTCATACTCTTCCGTTGTAAGATATTTAAAACCTCCGTGAGAAGAAGTCCCCACTTGTCTCATAGTGCTGTATTCTATGGATTTCAGCATGCTTATTCCTATGGTAAATACGGTGGTAAATAAAACAGTGGTAAGTATGATAGCCGCTATGGCAAAAGTGTTTCTCATTTTGTTAACCTTGATACTGCGTCTTGCCAATTTGTTCACAACAGCTTTATTGTTATTTTCATACATCATTTACCGTCACCTGCAATTTTTCCATCCTCTATTCGTATAATCCTATCAGCAAGCTGGGCTATTTCTTCATTATGGGTAATCATAACTATTGTTTGATTGAATTTTTCACTTGTTATTTTTAAAAGTCCAAGCACTTCCTGCCCTGTCTTGCTGTCTAAGTTTCCTGTAGGTTCATCAGCTAAAATAATTGCCGGCTTCGCGGCAAGAGCTCTTGCTATGGCTACTCTCTGCTGCTGACCTCCCGACAAATTATTGGGGAGATTATTGATTTTTTCAAAAAGCCCAAGGGTTTTAATAATGTTATTCATATGATTTTCATCTATCTTATTACCGTCTAATTCCAATGGAAGTACAATATTTTCATAAACATTCAATATTGGAACTAAATTGTAGTTTTGAAATACAAAGCCTATATTTCTGCGCCTGAATACTGTCAATTCATCGTCGGTCATTGAAAAAATATCCTTGCCGTCCACATATACTCTTCCTGCCGTTGCTCTGTCCAATCCACCCAGCATATGGAGCAATGTGCTTTTTCCGCTGCCTGAAGTACCGACTATTGAAACAAATTCACCCTTTTCTATTTCCAAATCAATACCGTCAAGAGCTTTTACCAAATTTACATTTTTGTCATAATATTTCTTTAATTTTTCCGTTTTCAATATAATCATTTAATCCTCCTACAAATAAAAACAGACCGTTGTGTACACAGTCTAAATTATATAGGGAAGTTCTTACAATTTCATTACAAAAAATCAATCTTGGGAAAAACCTGTGCTTCCTCGATAATTTGCCGCACTTTCAACCGATGATAAAAAAAATGTGTCCGGAATTATCCAAGGCACATTTTTTATGCACTATTCACCTTTTTTCTTCTTTTTAGCAACTAATTCAGGTTGTGTCATTATTGGTCTTACATATGGTTCTGTCGGTACATATGCTGGTTTTTCATCTTTTTTCTTTTTCTTCTTAACTTCTTTTTTAATATTTTTTTCCGCCATTTCATTAACTCCTTTGTGTGCATAATTATATTTATGTCAAAATTTATTTGCAACTACATTATAATACAAATGCTACCATAATGTACACTCTTTTTTAGAAGTTTAATTATGCCGTTCCGGCTTGCTGTAAACTATGTATTACATACCTCTTCCGAACATTGGCTGGCTTTCTTTTTTTCTTTCCAGCACCTTTTTAAGGTGAGCCTGCTCTTCCTTCAGTATAATTGCCATTTCTTCCTGTGCCATATTCGGATAAAGCCTTTGTAATTCGGTAACAAATAAGATTGCATCTCTTTCCGCTCTCTCAGCTAAATCAAATATTTGTGATTTTGTAAATATTTTTTTTGCTTTCTGAACAAGTTCATCATCAAACAAAACATTGCTTTCAACTAACAAATCAACATATTCTGCATCTGATGCTTCTAATTCCAATTCCATTTTTCCCGAAAACTTATCAAATAATGCATTGTAAATCTTTTCGTGTTTTTCCTCATCCATTGCTAACATTTCAAAAAATTGCTCTCCTAATCTTGCTTCACTTGCGATTGCTCTATATAGTCTGGTTGCTGCCGCTTCATTTTCCGCAATTGTTTTTATTAAGTTTCTTCCATTCCATTTTACGGTACTCATAGTAAAACCCTCCTTTACAATATATAAATATTGATACCCCCGGAATAAGCTTTCAAACATTAAAAAATATTGTTAAAATCATTATATTATTACAAAGTTATTTAATAATTTACTAATTTGAATACAACAAAAAATTAAGGTAACCATATATTTGGAGGTGATTTTTTTGAAGATAAGAGACATAATGTCAAGACAAGTTGCAAGTTTAAATGCCGATGATTCTGTGGAAAGAGCTGCACAGCTCATGAAGGATTACAATGTAGGCTCCATACCGATATGCACCCAGAACAGCATTATCGGAATAGTTACTGACAGGGACATTGCCTTAAGAGCAGTAGCAAAGGGTGAGGATGGCAGTCAGCAGGTAAAAGATGTTATGACTGCAAATCCCGTAGTTGGAACTCCCGATATGGATGTCCATGAAGCGGTAAGAATAATGAGTGAAAAACAAATAAGAAGACTTCCTATTGTCGAAAACAACATCTTGGTTGGAATGGTTGCATTAGGTGATATTTCTGTTGAACCTAAACTGCAGGATAATGCGGAAATAGCTTTAAAAAATATTTCAAAGCCCACAGCAAACAGATTCAGCTAAAAATTAAAAGTATCATTCCTTAGGTCGAAGATTGAAGAATCTCATATTGTGTTCCCATTATGAGATTCTTCGCCTTCGGTTCAGAATGACAGGAAGCTTATTCCCCGATTATTTCTTCTATACAAATTATTCCGTAAAACCACAATTTAAATTTGACCGGTTGTTCAGGCTTTTTAACTTCAAGATTAAAATCAGTGCTGTCGGACTCAAGAAACTTAATTTTAGCGGTTTTCAATAAATTATCATTTAAATCATACAATCGGTATTCATGATTAATATCATTTTTTACAGGAAATACAGTGCTGAAATGAAGCATGAACAAATCACTGTGACTTGCCGAATCATAATAAATATCATAGTCCTTAACATAATTATCTCCATGGAAAAACATATTCGGCTCAATAGAATAAATTTTGTTTTTGCCATATAAATTACATGCTCTTTTATAATCAGCCTTACATCTGAATATAATGTTTTTTAGGTATTTTAATGAAACAGGCTCAGCTACCAGCAGCTCTGTTTGCTTTCTAAAGTCAAAATCAAATCCTTGTTTAATTTCGGCTGCTTCTTTTGCTCCATTTGAAATCACGGATAAATACAGGGCGATTAAATCTTCGCTGAATAATAAGTACACAGGAGTTTTTAATTTATACAATGCCTCATGATTTTTTTCCGTAAAATAAAACCTTACATAATCATTTGCATAGTCGTCTTCGTCTTTTACATCGAAAAATTCTATATCATATGCATAACACAATGCCCTGCTTAATAAATATCCTATGTTTATTATTGAATTCAAATTCGAAAAGTCGGTAAAATGCAGCAGCCCTCTAAAATTGTATCTTTCTTTTAAAAGCTTTGAAATTTCTCTAATATTTTCATTGTCGCCATCCAAAAAAATTCCCCCTAATATAATACCTTTAGTATAATTTATATTAGAGAGAATGAAGTTTATGTAAATTATTTATTTAACAGCCGATGCTGACAAAACCAAGGATAAATACTTTTCCTGTGAAGTTGCTCCTCTTGATGTTAATACTATGGGAACTTTTGCACCTACTATCATTCCCGCCATAGTTGCACTTGCCATTTCCAGCAATGCCTTACTCATTATATTTCCTGTAGTTATGTTCGGTACCAATAAAATATCCGCTTCTCCCGTAACGGGACTTTCATAGCCTTTAATTCCGGCAGATTCCTTGCTGAAGGTTAAATCAACCGAAATAGGTCCTTCGACGATGCAATTCTTAATTTCTCCTGATTGATTCATTTTCTTAAGTATATCTGCATCAACCGCTTCAGGCATTTTGGGATTGACGGTTTCTACCGCACAAAGCACTGCTACCTTGGGTGATTCATATCCCATTGCAAGGAAAACATCAACAGCATTTTCAAGTATCTGCTTCTTTTCCTCTGCATTCGGATACATCATCATTCCTCCGTCCGTTACGGCAATGAGCTTATGATAAGCAGGCACTTCCAAAATAGCAACATGAGACATTACCTTGCCGGTTCTGAGCCCTTTTTCTTTGTCAACAACTGCCTTTAATAAATCTGCCGTCTGAAGCTTTCCTTTCATTATGAAGTCTGCTTTATTCGCATTTATTAATTCAACTGTTTTTTCAGCTGCTTCCTTGTCGCTTTCAGTGCAAATTATGCTGTCCAAATCATATTCAACATTAAGTTTTTTTAATATTTCAGCAATTTCTTCTTTGTATCCTATTAATACAGGATCCACCAATTTATCCTTCGCAGCCCTGAAAACGGCTTCTAATGTATGTTCGTCATGGGCTGCCGCAACAGCAACACGCTTTTTTGAATCATTTTTTTGAACCTTGGCAATTAATTCACGGAAATTTTTTAACTCCATCTTATCCTCCTGATAAATTCGTGGGCATTCCTTTAATGCTATTAAAGGTGTGTCCCCTTTACTTATATACAATAATTATATCATCATTTCCGAATAACTTAAATATATTTTTAAATCACGGACATAACAAAATCCGATTATGTCATACTGAATGATAGTGGAGGATTTCAATAATAACCACCCCCGACGGAGTCAATTTTTAAAACTGAGTGCCCTCATTGAATTCAGTACGGCAATAAATGTTACACCAACATCGGCAAATACGGCAGCCCACAAGTTTGCATAACCAAAAGCACTTAATATCAATATTAAAACTTTTACCGCTATGGCGAAAATTATATTTTGATATGCAATCTTCAATGTGTTTTTAGATATTTTTATAGCTGATACTATTTTTGACGGCTCATCGGTCATTATTACAACATCCGCAGCTTCGATTGCGGCATCGGAGCCAAGACCTCCCATTGCAACTCCGACATCTGCCCTCGCCAATACGGGAGCATCGTTAATGCCGTCACCTACAAACATCAAAACTCCTTTTTCTGATTTTTGTGAAATCAGCTCTTCTACCTTTTCAACCTTATCCGCAGGCAGCAACCGTGTATAAACCTTGTCAATTCCCAATTTCTCGGCAGTATTTATGCCTGCCGATTCACTGTCACCGGTAAGCATGACAATTTCTTTGATATTTTGTTTCTTTAAAATTTTTACAGTCTGTATAGCATCTTCTTTTATTTCATCTGATATCAAAATATATCCTGCATATTCTCCGTTTAAGGCAACATGAACCACTGTTCCGTTAAGATTTTCCTTTTTATATGATATATTAAATTTCTCCATAAGCTTATCATTGCCCGCTAAAACTGCAAAATTCTCCACAATTGCAGACACGCCGTGACCTGAAATTTCTTCTGCTTCCGAAATCCTTCGGATGTCAATTTCCTTGTTATATGCTTCTTTCAAGGATAACGAAATGGGATGGTTTGAATAATTTTCAGCATAAGCCGCTAATTTCAGCAGTTCCTCAGGCTGATAACTTTCCGAATATATTTTTTGTACTTTAAAAACACCTTTGGTTAAGGTTCCTGTTTTATCAAATACAACTATTTCCGTTTTTGCCATGGCTTCTAAATAGTTGCTTCCCTTAACTAAAATACCGTTTTTAGAAGCACCTCCTATTCCTCCAAAAAAGCTGAGCGGAACTGAAATTACCAATGCACAGGGACATGATACAACCAAAAACGACAATGACCTGTAAATCCACTGACTGAATGTTGCATCCTTGATGATAATGGGCGGCACTATTGCAAGAATAACAGCAATAACAACCACAATGGGTGTGTAGAATCTTGCAAACCTCGTTATAAACTTCTCTGATTTAGATTTTCTGCTGCTTGCGGTTTCCACCAATTCAAGTATCTTACTTACTGTGGATTCACCGTATTTTTTTGTAACTCTTGCGCTGATTAAACCGTTTATATTAATGCAGCCGCTCAGCAGCTCGCTGCCCACCGTTACTTCCCTTGGAAGAGATTCTCCGGTTAATGCAGACGTGTCAAGCATTGAACTTCCATCTGTAACAATACCGTCAAGGGGAACCCTTTCACCTGCTTTTACCACAATAATTTCATCCAACTCAACTTCTTCCGGAGATATGGTAACTACTTCACCATCTCTTAATACATTTGCGTAATCGGGACGAATATCCATCAAACCAGCAATAGATCTTCTGGATTGTCCCACAGCATAGCTTTGAAACATTTCTCCAACCTGATAAAACAGCATTACAGCCACGCCCTCGGGAGCTTCACCGATTAAAAATGCTCCTATGGAAGCAACGGCCATTAAAAAGTTTTCATCAAAAACTTCTCCCTCTTTAATATTTTCAAGGGCTCTTTTCACTACATCGCCGCCGGCTAATATATAACTTATTACATACAAAATCAGCTTCAATTGACTATGACTGATAAAAATTGCAGAAACAAAAAATATTGAACTGATAATTAACCGCAATAATAATTTTTTCATATAATTCTCCCGCTACGCTTTTTTAAATACCGCCTGTGGTTCATATTGTTTCACTATTTTCGATGCCGCTTCCTCTATTTCGGTAATAAGGTCATCATCTGCCTCAATAGTCATTTTTTCAGCAAAAAAATTTGATGAAACACTTTTAACTCCCTTAATTTTGCTTATTTTTCTCTCCATTTTCGCTAAACAATTAGCACAATCCAATCCTTCTAATTTATATATCTTTGTCATTTCTTCCTCCATAATATTTTTCTTTAATATGTTCCATACCTATTTCGTAAAGATCTCTTACATGCTGGTCTTTTAACGAGTAATAAACTTCCTTACCTTCCTTTCTGAATTTTACCAAACTTGCATTTCTAAGTGCGCGAAGCTGATGAGATATGGCAGATTTCGTCATATTCAATAAAACCGCAATGTCACACACACACATTTCACTTTCATCAAGTGCCCATATAATCTTCATTCTCGTGCTGTCGCCTAACACCTTGAAAAAGTCTGATAAATCATATATATCTTCATCTTGTGGCATTCTTTTTTTTACATCATTGACAACTTCCGCATGAATCACTTCACAATCACAGATTAATTCTTCATTTGACAAAATTATTTCCTCCTATCTTTAATTGAATAGTTGTTCAACTGTTAAACTAATTATAGTTGAATGTCCGCTCAATTGTCAAGTGCTTTTTTAAAAATGATAAAAAATATACCCCGATATAGTGCGTTATGGCAGGGTATATTTTTTAATTAAAAGCAATCGATTGAAAAGTTAGTTTCCGCCTTGCACATTTAAATTCAGCTCATAAGCGTAGCAGTGTGCAAGAGAATCAGGCATTGGATTACGGATTCTCGGAATCTGTTCCGTGAGAAAAATCTATGATTTCCGACTGGGAAAGAATTGCTCCGGTATCAGAGAATTCCACAATTTCATCATCTTCCGCTCCTTCTCCGGCAGGCATTTCATCAACACCCGGGCTTGATGTTTCTTCTTCCGGATCAAATTTATATCTTCCTGTTTTATCAACAACATAATAACGAGTGAAGGGAGATTTCCTGCCTTCCACTAAGTTATACTTTTCAATTATTTTTTCATCAAGCGGGACTAAACCATCCTCTGTTTTTAAAAATAATTCC
This sequence comes from Sedimentibacter sp., assembly GCA_036720515.1. GTDB lineage: Bacteria > Bacillota > Clostridia > Tissierellales > Sedimentibacteraceae > Sedimentibacter. Next base: position 3,714 of record DAIMMU010000047.1, on the reverse strand, counting down.
TTCATTTTATTCTCCATTATTTTTTTATATTATACCCTTTAAATTTAATTTAATGAATTTGAGTTTTTATCACTAATAAAATTTTAAACTTCAATAAGAATAAAGAATGAGGTTTGTGATTTTGTAATATTAAATTGAATTTTAAAAACAAATTTACAAGTGTGACTTTATCACTGTAATAATAATTATATTTCTATAGAATCAAACCATAATAAATTAAAAGGAGATTATAAATATGAATACTGTAAAAATTACAAGCGACAACTTTGAACAGGAAGTATTAAAATCAAATAAACCGGTGCTTTTAGACTTTTGGGCAGCTTGGTGCGGTCCCTGCAGAATGATTTCTCCGATAGTGGATGAAATTGCAAGTGAAGTATCGGATACAAAGGTCGGAAAGGTAAATATAGATGAGCAGCCTGAATTAGCTTCCATATTTGGAATTATGAGTATACCCACATTAGCAGTTGTCAAAAACGGAAAAATAGTAAATAAAATGGTAGGTGTCAGACCAAAAGCTTCCATACTAAAAATGTTAGCATAACACTTTTACCGCCGAAAATAAAAGTGTAAGCTATAGAACTCCTAAAAATATAGAAATAAATAATTTTAAAATATAAAAGCCCATATTTAACCCAATAAATTAAAATAAAATAAAACCTACAAGTATAACATGGAACCTTGCAAAAGGCAGCTAAAGAAGAAGCTGCCTTTTTATTTTTGAAAAATGTCCGCATAGCTGTCATTTCTATAAACAACTGTCGCTGTCATGAATAATTTTGTAATTTTGATAGCATTTAGCCCGAATAATCTAATTTAATAAATACTTGCACATTGAAATTATAAAAAATAATGTTATAATTAAAATTAAAAATACATAAATCGGAGAAATCATGAGTGGTTTATTATTAAAAACAACAGCACTCGTCACAATGATAATCGATCATTACGGAGCAATCTTTCAAAATAATGTACTTTATTACAGAATAATCGGAAGGTTAGCATTCCCTATTTATTGCTTCTTATTGGTAGAGGGGTATATCCACACAAGCAATATAAAAAAATACGCGTCAAGATTATTTATATTTGCTGTAATTTCAGAAATACCATTTGATTTGGCATTCTTCGGCAAATTAGGGTTTGTACACCAAAATATATTTTTTACTCTTTTTATAGGTTTAGCTGCTATATATTTTATAGATAACAAGGAAGAAAAATATAAATTTGATAATACTTTGGTTATTATCGCCTCGGCTGTTTTAGCTACTTTCTTAAGAACGGATTATCAATTTATAGGCATTATTTATATTCTGTCATTTTATTTTACAAGAAATTTGGCAAAGAAAAAAAGATTGATTATTGTAGCCCTCGTTATGATTGCAACAAATCTCTCGGCAGGATGGCTGCAGCAATTTTCTGTCCTTGCCTTGATTGTAATTTACTTTTACAACAACGAGCCCGGATATAAAAACAAAGCGCTTCAAATTTGTTTCTACGTAGCATATCCGCTGCATTTATTTATATTTTATTTAATTAACCGATATTAAGATAAAACCATCGCTTCCTTGAACGATGGTTTTAATTTTGTAATAAACTTGTAATATATGGCTTTTAATTAATAATTGTGTAATATATTTGTTGCATTTACCATTAGAACAATATATTGAGGGTTTAATTACAAAAAAATTAGTGTTATACTGCGTCAGTAACTAAAAGTTAGTCGAACATTTCAATACACCATTGAAGTGTAAGGGGTTATAAGAATATAAAAAAAGGAGAAACAAATGAAAAATAAAATTATAGCATTAGCATCAGCACTAATTTTAGCACTATCATCAACATCTGCATTTGCTGCAGAACGAGTGTATTCAAATATTAATATTCATGACTTATTTGCAAATTACGGCTTCAACTATTATGAACCGACTTATACAAACGAAAATGAACCGACTTATACAAACGAAAATGTTAACACAAAAAACACTTATACTGAAAAAGCTCCCGCAGAAAAAACAGCCGAAGCACCTGCAAAGGACAGAGCCGTAACAACCGGGACTGATGAAATCGAAGAAACCGAGGCAACCGAAACAACCGCAGCTATAGCTCCCGCAACATCAAATTATGAGCAAAAAGTAGCTGAGCTTGTAAATATTGAAAGACAAAAAAACGGATTGGCACCGCTTACTTTGGATTCTGCAATTTCTAATGTTGCAAGAATTAAATCAAAAGATATGTCAGATAACAATTATTTTGCACACCAGTCTCCCAATTACGGAAGCGCCGGCGACATGTTAACTCAATTTGGTATCAAATGGAGTGCATGGGGTGAAAACATCGCAGCAGGACAGAGAACACCTGAAGAAGTAGTTAACGCATGGATGAATTCAGAAGGTCACAGAGCGAATATTCTTTCACCAAACTTTTCAAAAATTGGTGTCGGTTATGTAAATAACGGAAGACCGAACTGGACACAGATGTTCACTAATTAATAAAAAACAGCCGATAATCGCGGCTGTTTTTATTTGTCTTCTCTTCGTCTTCCATAAAAGCCTTTAATTTTAGCTTTATGCTCGTACATTTTCTTATCCGCAGCTTCGAAAACTTCAAAGATATCTTGAATACCCGTATAAAACTCATATCCGTATGCAAAAACAATTTTCAAATCATCTCGCTTATTACTTTCTTCCAACAATTTTAATAATCTCATCAACGCATCTTCAATTTGTTTCTTTGATGCGTTTACGCATAATACACAAAATTCATCTCCGCCTATTCTATATGCAGTGCCTATATCTTTAAAGCTTTCCTGCAAAATTTGGGCTGATTTGTATATTGCCTCATCGCCCTCATCGTGTCCCTTGCTATCGTTAATTTTCTTTAAATCATTTAGGTCCAAAACAACTATCGCAGTATTCTTTTTACTTTTGTATAATTGCAGCATTTTGTTTATAAATGCCCTGCGGTTTTTTATACCGCTTGTCAAATCAAATTTAAACTGAAGCTCCCTTAAAAAAATATAATACAGCATCAGTGATAATGCTGCAGTGACCCATATTAAATAATATTCGGGAAATGTTATTTGAATTATAACAGCTATTGCGGGCAATGCAAAAATGGAGCATAGAAATTGTATATCTTCTTTGTCATAATCACTGTCATTCATAAAAATTGCAATCATCATTAAAATATAATAGAAAACATTTATGGATAATTGAAGATAAAAGTAATTCCCTCTGAAATATTGACCTTGAGAATTTATGTAAAAGATCCAGCCTGTTCGGTAAGTAGCAATATTAATAATTATATTTACTATTAACGGTATTAATAATAGCTTATTTTTAGAGAATTTTCCCTTGTCATTTAAACTTAAAAGAATATATGTAATAAAATTAGGAAGAATGAATCCTAAAATCAATATGATTTTATGAAGCAAAATATAATCAGCACAATTTAAACTTATTATGTAAGTTTCAACAATTTCAAATGCCAACATTGCTATGGTCAAAGACGATACTATTATAAAACCTATTGTTTTGTGTCTGTCAATAATAAAATTCCGCAAAGATAGATTAGTTGTGAAAAGCAGCATTACAATTCCGATAATTTGAGTGGTTATTGAATTAATATACAAAACATACCTCTATTCAACCGAATTTGATTTGATGAGACATATATATTATACAGCATAATTCGGAAATATCAATCCACTATTTA
>DAIMMU010000046.1:12495-15568 GCA_036720515.1 Sedimentibacter sp. | reverse complement strand
TTACAAAAACTTATAATAAATATGTATATTTTGTATTGACAAGCATACAGTATGAGGGTATAATTAACAATTTGACATTTGCTACCGAATGGTGTATAATATGCATATAGGAGGTAGCGGTATGTTTAATTTAGGCGACAAAGTGGTATACCCCATGCACGGAGCCGGTGTTATTGAAACGATGGAATCTAAGGAAATTTTAGGTGAAGTTAAAAACTATTATGTACTGAAAATGCCCATAGGGGAAATGAAACTGATGATACCCGTGGATAATGTAAATAATATAGGTTTAAGAAACATCATCGACCAAAAATCAGTTGAGAAAGTTTACAGTGTTTTAAAGCAAAAAGCAGAAATAAATGACTCCAACTGGAACAAAAGATATCGTGATAACATGACAAAGATGAAGACAGGAGATATTTTCGAGGTTGCTCAGGTTGTAAGAGATTTAACTTACAGAGACAGAGAAAAAGGTCTTTCCACAGGAGAAAAGAAAATGCTTGTAAGTGCAAAGCAAATGCTCATAAGTGAGATTTCACTTTCAACTGACATGGACAGCAAGGGGATACAGGATTATATGGACGAAATTATTAATGAGGATGCATTAGAACAGTAATTTAGTAAAATATGCTCTAATGCATTTTACTTTTTTGTGTATGCCCTTTATGAGCTGATCAGATTTCTTTGCTCATAGGGAAGAAAGAAATTTATTATTAGGATTATGTCAAAATTAAGAGAAATTTAATGAATTCATATTATAATATTTAAATAATAGTTGTAGCAAAATAATAAAAAATATGTTACATTTATTAGTAGAACAATAAATAATAATACATTTAATGGTTATACTTATAAGGAGGTGAGTATATGATTGATAAAATCGTAAGAGCAATTATTGCTGTTATAGGCGCATCAATAGGAGCAGTATTGGGTGTGCTGCTTAGTAGCAGCGGTCTTCTTGAATTATCAAGTTTTCAGAATGTTTTAGTTATTATAGGTATTAGTTTAATTTTTGGAATTATATTTTTTCTTCTTTCTTCTAAAATTAAAAAGACCGGGTTAAAGATTGTTGGAGCTTTTGAGACAGAAATATTAAAATTTTCAACTATGGACATAATGTTGGGTGCTGTCGGTCTAATAGTTGGATTTGTAATAGCATTTCTTATAAGCCAACCACTTTCCGACATTAAGTATGTAGGAACAATAGTTTGGGTTATCTCATACTTGGTTTTTGGATATTTAGGCATAAAGATTGCTACAAGAAAAAAAGATGATGTTTTGTGGCCTCAGCTATTAAATCTAAAAAAGTCTGCATCGGTTAAAAAGCATGATAAGAATAAAAAAGAATTAATATCCCCAAAGATTTTAGATACCAGCGTAATTATAGACGGAAGAATATCTGATATTTGCAGAACGGGATTTATTGAAGGAACTTTGGTTATCCCGGAATTTGTCCTGAAAGAACTGAGACATATTGCGGATTCCTCTGACAGTCTTAAGAGAAACAGGGGAAGAAGAGGCTTGGATATTTTGAATATTCTTCAAAAAGACGATGCCGTACATGTAGTGATTGAATCTAAGGATTACGGCGATAATATTGAAGTCGATGTAAAACTTTTAAAATTAGCAAAGGAGTTAGGCGGAAAGGTTCTGACAAACGACTTTAATTTAAATAAGGTTGCTGAATTTCAGGGTGTTGAAGTATTAAATATCAATGAGTTGGCGAATGCGGTAAAACCTGTTGTGCTTCCCGGAGAAGAAATGACTGTAATGATTGTAAAGGACGGTAAGGAATCCGGTCAAGGATTGGCATACCTGGATGACGGTACCATGATAGTTGTTGAAGGCGGTAAAAAATGTATCGGCGACTCTGTTGTGGTAACAGTTACAAGTGTTTTACAGACTGCAGCGGGAAGAATGATTTTTGCAAAATTAAAAAATGTAATTAATAATAAAGCAGTTTAAATGAATGTCCCCGTATGAATTAATGTGGCAAGAAGACACACCGTTTAGGTGTGTTTTTTTGTATGTCACAGCCATTGTCATTCTTGCCGATTACTCGACCTGCTTGGCATAATCACGTATATTATTGAAGGTTTTAGGTAAAAATAATCATTGATTGTGTTTGAGGAGGTGTGATGATGATAGTCGCCATCAGAGCGGTAATATTGTATGCAATATTGCTGATTGCAATGCGGGTAATGGGAAAAGGGGATTTAGGAGAGCTGCAGCCGTTTGATTTAGTTGTGTCATTGGTGTTGGCGGAGCTTGCGGTAATGCCTATGGAAGATTTGGATGCGCCCTTAGTTCACGGTATAATGGCAACCGCCGTTATTATGTTTTTGCAGTGTTTTATATCATATATTTCACTTAAAAGCAATTCTGCAAGAAAAATCATATGCGGAACTCCTTCAATAATTTTTGACCATGGCAGATTTAATGTTAAGGATATGAATAAATTAAGGATTAACATGAATGACATATTAGGTCAGATGCGGCTTAAGGGATATTACACCTTCGAAGATATTGACTATCTTATTATGGAAACAAACGGAGATGTGAGCATTGTGGCACCTGAAAGCAAGACAGGCAAAAGAGTAAAGAGAATTCCCATTGCAGCAATTTTAGACGGAAAGATAATGCACAACAATTTGGAAAAATTTAATATTTCCAAGGAACAGCTTGAAGATAGCTTAAAAAAAGAAAAATTGCATTATAAAGATGTGCTGTACGGCTTTTTTGATGAAAATAATAAATTTGTTTTTTACAAGAGGTAATTATGAGAATGGTTGTTATTTCGTTTATTATATTGCTTTTAATGATAGGAATATGGGCATGGTTTTATTATGCTTCCGTCGATCCCATCACAACTTATTTTTGGGATAGTTTAACTGAATTAACCGATGTTATCAGGGATGAAGACTGGGAAACCGCAAAGAAAGACATTGCTTTACATACCGATAAGTGGTATGAAGCTAAAAAGCTGTGGGTATTTTTCATTAATCAAAAAGATATTGACAATATAGATTCTTCCATAAGGCAACTCAATATTTATATTGAAAATAAAGAAAAA
>DAIMMU010000046.1:0-12395 GCA_036720515.1 Sedimentibacter sp. | reverse complement strand
GTTGGGGTCATGCCATGAAGGAATGTCCCCGTACTTGTAGGGGGACACACCGGGCACACCTTTATTTAATTGTGTTTGAAAGTGTTCCTATTTCTTCAATAACACAGTCAACTCTGTCTCCTGATCTTAAGTATTTCGGAGGATTGAACCCGGCACCCACGCCTGCGGGAGTTCCGGTCAGTATTATATCACCGGGATATAATGTGATACCGGAAGTAAGATCGCTTATAATAAAAGGAATATCAAAAATTAAATCGCCAGTATTGCCGTTTTGTCTTAATTCATTGTTAACATAGCTTTGTATTTTCAATTTTGGCGGAAACGGAACAGATGATTTATAAGCTATATACGGACCTATGGGGCAGAATGTATCAAAGGATTTGCCCTTGTGCCACTGAACATGAGATGTCTGAATGTCTCTTGCGGAAATATCATTGGCAATAGTATATCCGAATATGCAGCTTTTTGCCTCTTCCGCCGAAACATTTTTGCATTCTTTGCCTATTATTACAGCCAATTCAACTTCATAATCCAACTGTTTCACAACATTAGAATGAGAGTCGACTAAATCCTCATGGCCGATGGCAGGATAAGCGATTTTACTGAAATATATTGGTTTTTGCGGAATATCAGAATTTACGTTTTTCAGGCTTTTTACTTCATTAATGTGATCTAAATAGTTTTTCCCCAAGCATATTACATTTCTTTTAGGGTAGGGAATAGGCGATAATATTTTAACATCGCTAAGCTTGATTTCTTCCTCGCATGATTTTATTTCTTTTTTTAATTTCTCCAAATCAATATTATTGAAAATTTCAATAATACCAATCATATCTAAGTTTGCAGCATCTGCCGGCAAAACCTTCAAAGCGGGAATTATGCCGTTTTTTTCCTCATTAAGAAACCCAACGAATTTTGTATTGTCATAATAATAAGTTAATAAAAACATAAGAACCTCCAATTATTGATATAATAAACTATAATGCATTTTCAGGATATTTTCAAGGCGAATATCTCAAGCTTTTTGCGTTATTCTTATTGATGAATTATGCTGCATTATGGTATAATCAATTAATTAATTGGTATATAAAGGGAGGCATAAAATGAGCAGGTCTGTATTAAATTTGCATAAGGAAATTTTAAATAGTTTGACTCAAAAAGACTTTTTAAAACGTATAGATATTTCTGAGGAAAGAGTTCAAGCATTTTTAATAAACACAAAATTTGTAGATAATCTGTTGACATTAAGCAATAAAAAACAAATCACATGCCAAGGTGTAATTGACCTGTCAACGGACATTTTAGACAGTGTTTGCACCGAGCCTCCGGAAAATTGGCTTACATATATATTTCAGTATGTTTTAAGCAAATCATTCCCCGAAGCGGTTACAATAAGGCTAAATCCCAAATATGAAGTTTCCGCAATTATATATCTTGAAATATTGCGTACTATTTTAAAGTATGCACAGCAAAATAATCTGAGTAAAATTCCAAGTTTTGAATTTTTACATGATGAGGAAATTCTAGACCTTCCCAATCGCACGGAATATTTAAGTTTTTTGGATGTATTTGATAAGAATCATGTATATGAGCTGATGATGCTTGATGGGGAGGTTAACGGCTACAATACATTAAACCATGTTACGGCGGTTCATTTTGTTGCAATGCACGTTGCAAGACAGCTTAAAAAGGTTGGAGTGCAGGTAAACTTAGGGCTTGTTTCCGGCTCTTCAGCCGGTCATGATATTGGAAAATACGGCTGCAAGGGACTTGAAAAACGACGGGTTGCATATCTTCATTACTATTATACGGACCAGTGGTTTATCAGGTACAATATGCCCGGAATTGCCCTTATCGCAGCCAACCATTCGACCTGGGATTTAGAGCTTGAAAATTTATCATTGGAATCATTGCTGTTGATTTATGCTGATTTTAGAGTAAAGAACAAACAAACCAAAAACGGTCAGGAAATGCATATTTTTTCGTTACAAGAATCCTTCGGCATTATATTGGGTAAGCTGGATAATGTCGATGAAGCTAAAGAAAGAAGATATATAAGGGTCTATTCCAAGCTAAAGGATTTTGAAGATTATTTATTGAATAAGGGTATAAATATCGACCTGAAATCTGAAGAGCCCCAGTTTGTGAAGGCAGTGGATTTTGCACTTATAGACGGTTATGAAGTTGTTAAGAATTTTAAGCTTATGGCATTTGAGCATAACGTTTCATTGATGAGCAAGCTCAACAATGAAGTTACATTTACCGGAATGATTGAAGCAGCAAGAAGCGAACAGGACTGGAAGAATATTCGTGCATATTTGAATATTTTGGAGGAATACTCCATCTATTTGTCCCAAAAGGAAAAGCTGTTTTCCCTCAGTTTTCTCTACGAGCTTTTGGTTCACAGGGAGGGTGATATACGACGCCAAGCTGCAAATTTAATGGGAAAAATAATTGTTCATTACGATATGGAATACACAAAGGAAATACCTGAGGATGTGAGAATCAATCATACCGAAGAAAAAGCATGCTTATCATTATGGGATAAATATGTGGGGCTTTTTTTAGACCCGGGATATAAGGTAACAGACAATCAAAAGGAATGGATTGGTTATTCCTTAAGGATTTTTGCGGATTCCGTTATAAATTCACCAAGAAATAAGTTCAAAGAAGAATGCCTGAAAATTTTCTTAAAATATATTCAGGCTGACATGAATGAAGAAGTAGCCAAACTTAACTGCTTAAATTCTTTGTTAAGCATACCTTTGGAATTATATGATGAGGAACAATTATCCATTGTGTTGAATTTTTCCGTAAAATCTGTCAAATCGCCATCCTACAGCATAAGGCTTATGGCGGCACAGTTTTTATTAAAGACTGTACAGACAATTAAAATAGCAGGAAAGTCTCTTATGGACGTATTGGATATTGTATCGGATTTTTCGCCGGATGAGGGATTGTGCATGAATTATTTAAAATATAAAATAGCTCAATGCCTAAATGCTCCCGATTCCCTTCTTAAGAAATATTCTGCTCTTTTAACTGGTAATTGGTATAAAACATCGGATATATTCTTAAATAATTTAAAAGCCGCAACACCTTGGAATGTTAAAACCATCAGCATCGACTATATAATGGAAACACTGTCGAAAAAGAATGAGGTTGCTCTTCTTCAGGCAGCTACCCATTTGGCAAACCTTGTAAAAGTAAGCGCCAAGGAGTCTGTTAGAAACAAAGCGGGGAACTCTTTGGTACAATTGGGCAATATGCTTACCATTGATCAAAGGAATGAAATAGCTTTTGAGCTTATAAAGGGTCTTGAAATAGATGAGATGCAATATGCAAAGTACATACCCGAGTATTTGGGGCGCTTTGTAATGCTGTTGTCCCCAAAAGAGTTGGATGAATTCATTATTGACCTGAAAAATATATACAACAATACAAGTGAAAGGTCCAGTGCCTTGGTTATAGATACATTCGGAGTTATGGTTCAGTATTATCCCGAATATAAAGAAAGATTTGGCGAAGATAGCAGTGTTATAGAGAAAAGATTAATAAAAATGCTTGGAATTATTTTGGGAGGGCTGGCAAATTTCAATACTCAGGTAAAACAGGAAACATTTTTGGTAATAGGACAGTATATTTTTGGCTCCATAATATTATCCCTTAAGCAAAAGCATAAAATATTTTCGCTTATTTACAAAAAGCTTTTAACATTGATAAATGAAAAGGAATTAAGCGATTTGTTCTTTTTCAATAACTCTGCATCCTTCAACCATATATATAGGTTTATAAGCGATTATGAATTTTTCAACGGCAAATTTGATATAAAGGAAAATAAAAATATAGCATTTTTCCCGGGAACCTTTGACCCGTTTTCACTTAGTCACAAGGGAATCGTGGTAGAAATAAGAAATTTGGGGTACGATGTATACCTGGCAGTAGATGAATTTTCCTGGTCTAAGAAGGTTCAGCCCAGAATGATCAGAAGGCAAATTATAAATATGTCGATAGCGGATGAATTGGGCGTGTTTTTGTTTTCCGATGAAATACCGATAAATTTGACCAACGCCGAAGATTTAAAGGCACTGAAATCCGTGTTTCCAAACAAGGATGTTCATATTGTCGTCGGAAGCGATGTAATAATTAATGCGACGGCATATAAGAACAGACCTTCGAAAAATACCATACACAACTTTAATCACATAGTTTTTAAAAGAGCGAAGGATGATTTGTCCCAAGCGGCAATAAAAAAGGCAGAGGAGGCAAAAGACAGAATAAAAGGAACTCTTATCGAGCTTCAGCTTCCTGTTTATTTGGAGGACATAAGCTCAACTCAAATAAGAGAAAATATTGACAATAACAGAGATATATCAAACCTAATCGACCCAATGGCTCAAAATTTCATATACGACAGAAACCTGTACATAAGAGAGCCGTTAAACAAGGGAGTGCTGAAAACAAAGCCCTTTGTCATTGAAATTGTTGAGGATTTAAGCAAAAAAATTGTGGATGAAATAGGCCATTATATTTTCATGCATACGGATTTATATGAAAATATAGGTGAACAGCTAATTTCCAAAAATATAAAGCTGCTAATAATAAGGGATTCCAAAAACTTTAATAAATTGTTGGGATTTTCCGCATTTCACAAAATAAGCTCCTCAGATGTCTATTCCGAGTTTCATAGTCAGTATATTGCAAATTATGTCAGAGAAAAAACAGCCGGAAGAATTATTGTTATAGACGGCATTTTTATAAATCCAAGCAAGGAATACGACGGCATGGAGCAAATCCTCATCACGGAAACATTGTCTCATTGCTTAAGAAATGATTTTACATATGTACTGTACAATAATATTATGTCCGAAACAGACAGTGCAAAGTTAATAGAAACCTTAAAGCTTCAAGGCTTCACAGAAATTTATGATGAAAGCACGCAAAGAACGGTATATGCGGTGGACATGAAATTTCCCATATGTCTTACGCTTAACTTGGAAAGCTTCATTAAGGAGCCGTTAAATGAAAGCAAAAAAGTTCACGAAGCAATTGTGAATGCTCGAAAAAGACTTCAAAAATCTATGACGCAGCTATATCCGGGAAGTCTCGTATTATCAATTGACAATGATATGATAAATCAAATTCTTATTAATAAAATTTGCAGCATGAACAATGTACCCAATGAACTTATGACCCCAAGGATTTTGGGAGAAAATATGATTGTACCATTCGGCAATATTTTAAAGGGTATGATTGTTCCCAACACGGTTACCAAATCCTTGCATACGGAAAAGGTCTATTCATCTGATGCATTACGGTTCAAAATTAAGGAATATCCGTTTTACTCACCGATAGAAAATCAGGTGAGAACCATACAATCCTTTGAAAGACCAGTAATTTTGGTTGATGACCTTCTGCATAAGGGATATAGAATAAAGGAAGTTGACCCCATATTAAAAAGACATAACATAAATGTTAAAAAAATTATAGTCGGAATAATGTCCGGCAGAGGCAAGGACCTGATGCAAATACAGGGAAGAGATGCAGACTGTGCTTATTATATTCCTAATTTAAGATTGTGGTTTAATGAAAACCTAATGTATCCTTTTTTGGGGGGAGACGGAATTTGGCTTGAAAATGAAAATATTACAAATTTAATTCCTTCGATAAATTTGATACTTCCGTTTTATTCGCCGATGTTTATACGTGGAGCTTCCAAGGAGGCAATATACAATCTTTCAATGTCTTGCCTTGAAAATGCAAAGCATGTGCTTCTTGCCCTTGAAACGGAGTTTAAGGAAATTTTCGAGAGAAACCTTACTGTTAAAAGATTGGGGGAAGTGCTTTTATCTCCCAGACTGCCATATTTGGGCGACAATATTTATTATGATTTAAACAAGGAAGCATCCGACTTCATGGATGTGAGTATTGAGTCTCTCTTAAAACTTGAAAGGATTATAAAATAATGTTTTTTTACAAATATAATGATAAGTATTTATTTTCAATAAAGGATGATTACAATTATACAAAAATAAATGATATTCCCAATGACTGCGAAGAATTATATTTTCTCGCCCAATTAAAAAAGGAAAGCTCGAAAAAAACATTTGCTGTAAATCATTCCTCTGATTTGTTTATAGATGGTGAAAGCTTGAAGATGCTTGAATTATCCGGCAAAAGCTACGATATTCCCGTAAAAATTGCCGATTTAATCGAAAAGAGAAAAATTAAGGCAGTCAACACGGAATATAATGATTACGAAGACTGCTTCCGAATGGATGAGCCGGGCAAAAGGAAGGTAAACATCTTAGCCCTCGGAGATGTGGGAAGCACATTGCTGACAGGACTTAAGCTTTTAGGGAAAAATGCGGTCAGCTCAATAGGCATTTATGACAGAAGCATAAATAAAATCAAAAGATGGGAATATGAAATGAATCAAACATCCTTTCCATTTGAAGATTGCCTGCCTGAAGTACACGGCATAGAAAGGGAAGAATTATTTGATTGTGATATGTTTGTGTTTTGCGCTTCAAAGGGAGTTCCGCCCGTAGGAAGCGAAACAAACGCAACAGATGTAAGGATGGCTCAATTTGAAGAAAATTCAAAGCTTATAAAGGAATATGCAGCCATGGCGGCGGATTGCAGATTCAAAGGAATATTTGCCGTAGTTTCGGACCCTGTAGACCAACTGTGTGCGGTTGTGCTTAAGGAAAGCAGGGGAGTGCTGGCACCCGAGCAAATTAAGGGCTACGGTTTAGGAGTTATGAATGCAAGAGCTGTGTATTATTCTAAAAAGTATGACAAGTTTTCAATGTATTTAAAAGAGGGAAGAGCGTTCGGACCTCATGGAAAGGATTTAATTATAGCAAACAGTATAACTAACTATGACGATGCTCTTTCAAAGGAACTGACAAAGTATGCTGTGGAAGCTAATATTGAAGTAAGAAATACAGGATTTAAACCATACATTGCACCGGCTCTTTCATCCGGGGCTATCTCTATTATATATACACTTGAAGGAAAATATCATTACAGCTCCAATTATTTATCCGGGGTATACATGGGTGCCAAAAACAGGAACCTTCCATCGGGGTTGGATATCGAAAAAATAGAAATGCCTGATAAACTTTTTGAACGAATTAAGAATACATATGAGAAATTGCTATAAATAACTGTCCAGAGAGGGCAGACCTTGTAATTATGCGTAATTTCTGTAAGGTGGTGTATTATGAATCATTTAACTGTTTTACAATTCGGAACATCCGAAAGATTAGAGAAAATGCTGACATCTTCATTAAGTAAATATGAACATATTATCGTATCAAATTTTGATGACATGGATAATTTGCAAAATAAAAAGATTTTGTTTGCAATTGAGCTGGGAGATTCAGGGATAAATATTGAGCATATGAAAATGCTGGATAAAATACTATTATCAGGTACTGATTTCATGAAAAACTCTATAGGAGGAATAATAATAAGCTCAAACAATGAGTTGTTTTCCCGCTCCGTTGCAAGAAAAACAATATTTTATGCAAATATGGCAGGCTGCATGTTTCCCGGGAAGCCCCTGTCAGAGTCAATCGGCTCGCTGAAAAACTTCAGAACACAGCAGGCTATTACAGCAGGCGACTCATCCTTAGAGGATAATCTTTTATTAGACTGTAAAAAAACGTCAGACAGAATAATGAGCGCAAAAGCAAATATAATTACAAATCCCAAAATATTGGTGCTTTACACGGGCAATCCCAAAACATCAAACACATATGCTCTTTGGAATATGGTTAAGGAAAATTTAGATAATTATCAAATCAATGAAATTCACATAGAAAACGGCTCTGTCGTAGATTGCAAGGGATGCTCCTACAAGGCATGCAAGCATTATTCCCAAAGCACCAATTGCTTTTACGGGGGGATTATGGTTGAAGAGGTGTATCCCGCAATCTTAGATTGCGATATTTTAATGATGCTTTGCCCAAACTACAATGATGCCATAAGTGCCAACATGTCAGCAGTAATAAATCGCCTGACAGCATTATACCGTAAAACAAAATTCTATGATAAATACATTTATTCCATAATCGTATCGGGATTCAGCGGAGGAGACATTATAGCAGAGCAGCTTATCAGTGCATTAAACATCAATAAAACCTTCATACTTCCCCCATACTTTGCATTGATGGAAACAGCCAACAATCCCGGGGACGTGGAAAAAATAGAAAATATAAGAGAAAAGGCAAAGGAATTTGCGGACAATATAAATAAGGCATTCGAGGGACGGACCTTAAAATGACATTTCCGTTTCTAAGATTCTGTTTTGCCAATATGTAACTGAAAGGTCCGTCCCCGGGATTCAGAAGCTGTTAAATTATATCTTACGAGCCTGTAGATTTATAATGCTTAACGCCGAATCGCCAAAAAATATAGCTTGGCAGTATAAATAGAATACCAAAAACCGGCAGAATCATATATAAAGGATTATCTGTTCTTCCGAGCAGATATAAAAGCGGATAATACTGAATCAGTGCAAGAGGTATGATAAAAGTAAAGAATTTTAAAATTCCTTCGCCGTAAATGGACAACGGATATTTTCCGAACTCCTTGCCTCCGTCTGTGAATATATTCATAAATTCCAAGCCTTCTATAGTAAAAAAACATATTCCGGCATATATAATAAATAATCCTGCAAATAAAAATGTTCCGCCTATTATCATTAAGCATAATGTAACTATTTTATCAGCCGTCCACACTATACCGCTGTTAGGTATTGCGTAAGCAAGTACAATTATTGCCTGTAAAAATCGTCCGATGCGTGTAAATTCTATACGGGAGCCCAAAACCTGGAGCACTTCGTTTCTTGGACGAACCATGATTCTGTCAAATTCACCGTTTGAAATAATTCCTCCGAATGTATCAAAACCGCGAAAAAAACATTCTGCAATTGAAAATGAGGTGAGCAAGACTGAAAAGCATATGAGCACCTCTGAAAACTTAAATCCTTCAACATTATTAAACCGTGCAAACATAAAGTAAATTCCTATGAATACGGAGAAGGACACTAAAAATTGTCCTATTGCAGTAAGAATGAACGATGTTTTATACTGCATCTGCGAGCGCAGCATAATGTCAGCATATTTTAACCACAATTTCATATTAGCCTCCTTGTACAACAACTTTTTTCAATGCATCTCTAAAGAGTAATTTTCCAAACAGCACAAAGGTAAAAAGCCAGGCTATCTGCAGCAACAGAGCATGGAATACACTTTTTCCCGATAAATACCCGTTATAAATTAGAAACGGAGTATTTTGAGTTGAAGCAAAGGGAAGCAGGTTGAAAATCCGATGAACATTATCCGGTAAAAATGGCAGCGGAATAATTGCACCTGAAAAAAGCTCAAATATGGATACTGATAAAATTCTTATGCCCATGGGGGATATGGTATAAAATGTAGAAGCGTAAATTAGCATGTTTATACTTACCATCAAAAATGAGCCTAAGGCCAGTGAAAGTATAAACAAAAAAAATGCCATAATATCAACGGGGAGGGAAATTCCGTAGGGTGCGGGTAAAAAAGCCGCCACTATCAAAATGGGGGAGCATCGCAGCACTACACGATAAATCCTGCTTGATAAGGACCTTACAAACCACATTTCATACAGTCCGGTCGGACGACATAATTCATAAGCGACATTTCCGCTTGAAATGCTGTCAAATATTTCGTTGTCAAAAAACCAAGCCATAAAAAGCGCAAGAAATGACTGCTGAAGCCAAATATATGTAGTAAGATTTTCAAATGTCATAGGAAAGTTTTCCGGGTTACTCTTATAAAATGCACTGAACATTAATATAGTCATAAATCCCCAGGCAAATTGTGTTGCCACTCCTGCATACGCTGCAGCCCGATACTGTAATCCGTTTATAAATCTGATTTTGAAAAAAGTAAAATAAGCTTTCATATATTGAGCTCCTTATACATAGATACAACCATTTCCTCGGCACTTGCGGAAGACACCGTAATATCGGTTATGTCAAGCGATTCGGACAGCTTAGCAATTGCATTTGAAACAGAAATTTTACTCGTGTCAATTGCAATAACTAATCTGTTTTTGTTATTTTCCGCAACAGATAAGCCGTCAATTAAATTAGGCTGACCGCTTATGTATTCCACGGTAATAATTTTGTGCTTTGTATACTGTTTTTTTAAGGTGCTTAAATCGCTATCAAGAAGGATTTTCCCTTTTCCGATAAGTATTATTCTTTTTGTGAGAGCTTCAATATCCTGCATATCATGAGTTGTCAGAATAACCGTTGTTTTTCGATTTTTGTTTATAGACTTGATGAATTCTCTTACTGCAATTTTAGATACTGCGTCAAGTCCGATTGTTGGTTCATCAAGAAATAATATTTTTGGGTTATGCAGAAGTGATGCCGCAATTTCACACCTCATACGCTGTCCCAATGACAGCTGTCTTGTCGGGGTTTTGATGATTGATTCAAGATTTAACAATGAAACTAATTCATCAAAGCTTTGCTTATATTGCTTTTCGTCAATTTTGTAAATATCCTTAAGCAGCTCAAAGCTGTCAACAACGGGAACATCCCACCAAAGCTGCGACCTTTGACCGAATACAACCCCGATTTCTTTCGCATGATTAATCCTATCCTTCCATGGGGTTCTGCCGTTTATCACGCAGGTTCCGCCGTCGGGATTAAGTATGCCGCTCATGATCTTTATCGTACAGCTTTTGCCTGCTCCGTTTGGACCTATGTATCCTACCATTTCTCCTTCGGGAATAGTAAATGTAATATTATCAAGTGCCTTGACATATTCATATTCCTTATGAAAAAACGCTTTTGCGGCTTCCCCGAAACCTGCGTTTCGACGTGCTATTTTAAAAGTTTTGCTTATATTTTTTAATTCAATCATTTCATGCCTCTTCATGGTTATCATGTTTATTCATTAAATAAATAACAAAATGAATGAAACCTTATCAGCTTACATTCATCTATCATATATAGAAAGAATACCTAATATTCATATTTCAAAGTAGAGAATGTCCTCGGTAATTATTAACAAGCAAAAAGAAATCCGACAAGTTTTATTAAAACCTGTCGGATTTTATCTGGTCGGGATGACAGGATTCGAACCTGCGGCCCCTAACACCCCATGCTAGTGCGCTACCAAACTGCGCTACATCCCGACAACATAATAAATTATAACGGAAAAATACGATTCTGTAAAGAGGTTTTTTAAAATACATTTATTGATGCGAATTGAACCTACAAACATTAAGGCGGATGGCAAGTCTTCGTTTTTTGGGACTCCTTGAAGACACGTCAATTTTTAATTGACATGTCTTTAGTTATGAAAACGAGATTTTAAAATGATGTATTTGTATAAGACCGTACTACTCTTCGGTATTTTTATATTTGCCTTTAGATTCTGAAACGATGTTATTTACAATCTGAATTATATCTTCGGTATATGAGAGAAAAGGCTCAGGCAGATTGTCAATCATGCCTTTGGCAGAATCAGACAGCGTATCATTTGATAAAAGTCCAAATAATAAGTAGTCGGCAGACAAAGAAAAGTTCTTGCATATTTTGTAAAGTGTGTCCACGGACATTCCTTTTTTTCCGTTTTCAATCTCAGCTAAAAATTGAGGAGATATATTAGCTTTTTCTGCGAATTCTTCTCTTGTCATATTTATTTTTTCTCGTTGCCTTCTTAATCTTTTTCCAATTTGCAGCATTATGCTTGGCTCCATTTTTTTACATCACCCCATTACATTTTAGCTATTGCTAAACTATCATTAAATAAGCTATAATTATAAGTGTACGCTGTGAGCGTAGAATATTATAAATGTAGAGGCATCAAGGTGAAACATTTACGAACTTGTTGTTTTATTGATTACGGTAATTTGTCTGCACAGATTAAAAATCAAACACCCGATTTTAAATATGAGCTTAGAGAAATAACCGAGCAACTAATAAAAGATTTTCATGCAACTCATTTTATCAGCGGAATGGAACTCGGATTTGAACAGTCTTCTGCTGAGGTTGTCAATGAATTAAAGGTTGAATATCCCGGAATAACCTTAGAAGCGGTACTGCCCTATGAAACTTTCACCAAAGATTGGAGTGAAGAACAAAGGGACAAGTATTATTCAATTATGCAAAAAATCGATAAAGAAACATTGATGCAGTACCATTATACAAAAGACTGTATAAGGAAAAGAAATATCTTTATGATGAATAAATCAAACTATATAGTATTGCAATACATCAATACAAGTGAAATTTATAATTTGACATTATATGCCAAGGCTAATAAAAAGACCGTATTTTTAATACGGCCTGATAAGTTAAATACAATACCTCAAATAAGAATTTA
>DAIMMU010000045.1:2934-15600 GCA_036720515.1 Sedimentibacter sp. | reverse complement strand
TTTCTTCATTTCATCCGTCCTTCGTACCATTGATATATTAATTATTTCAATTACCTTGACATTTATTATACCAATTTATTACTTATCAATCAATAAGAATTCAATAACCCATGCAAAAGTCAGCAGAAGCAGTTCTATCCGACCATTTTCATCTGTTGTACCGACAAGAACTGCCCCCAATAATAAAGCCTGGAATTTCCATTGACATAATTTAATCCATTGTATATACTGTATATGTGTCGTATATACAGTATGGAAAAGGATGATGAAATGAAAATATTAATTTTAAACTCAAGCAAGCAACCCATCTATGAGCAAATTTCATTTCAAATTAAAGAACAAATACTTAAGGGAGTATTATCAAAAGATGAGCTTTTGCCCTCTATAAGAAATCTTGCCAAGGAGCTGCAGATAAGTGTCATTACAACCAAGAGGGCTTATGAGGAATTGGAAAGAGACGGCTTCATACATACTGTTCCCGGCAAGGGCACATTTGTAGCGCAGCAAAATATAAGCAGCCTGAAAGAAAAAAAGCTCAATATGATTAAGAATGACTTAATTAAAATTGTAGGCGAAAGCAAAATGCTAAATATTTCAAAGGATGAATTAATTGATTTGATTATTACCATTTATGAGCGGGAGGATTAGTTATGGAGAACATTTTAGAAATAAAGAATTTATCCAAGAGTTACAACAACTTTCAGTTAAACGATGTTAATTTTACTCTGAGGAAAGGATATATCATGGGATTTGTCGGACCTAACGGAGCAGGAAAAACCACTACCATCAAGCTTATAATGAATTTAATCAAAAAGTCCTCGGGAGAAATAAAAATATTTGGTTTGGATAATTTGGAATATGAAAAAGAAATAAAGAACAGAATTGGGTTTGTATATGATGACTTAAATTTTTATGATACCTTCAGCTTAAAAAACAACGCTAAATTAATTGCTGATTTTTACGATAAATGGAGCTGGAATACATTCAATAATTATATGGAAAAATTCAAAATAAATGAAGACCAGAAATTCAAGGAATTGTCAAAGGGTATGAAAGCTAAGTTTGCATTGGCATTGGCATTGTCGCACGATGCGGAATTGTTAATCATGGATGAGCCTACGTCAGGCTTGGACCCTATTTTCAGAAATGAAATAATAAATATATTGCAGGAGTATATAGAAGACGGCAGCAGAAGTATATTATTCTCATCTCATATAATTTCTGATATTGAAAAAATGGCGGATTACATTACATTTATAAATAACGGCAAAATTGTATTTTCGGAAGACAAAAATCTGTTAGAGGATACCTACCGAATAGTAAAGGGCGGCTTGGATATTTTAGACAATAAATTAGAAAATGAATGTATTAAAATAAAAAGGAACAAATACGGATTTTCAGGTCTTACGTCAAATTACAAAAATCTCATAGAAAAATACGGCTCTGACATAGTAATCGATAAGCCTGATATCGAAGAAATTATGATTTATATGGCAGGTGATAATGAATGAAAAAGGCAATAAAGCATAATTTGTTATTGTTAAAAAACATGCCTCTGTCTATGATAGCCTTATTATTATTTTTGATTAGCGTATTTATCATACAGGGAGAGGGTTTTTTCATAATTATCGTACCCACAGTAACATTCTTTTCAATTCTTACAATGGAAAGCTTCGATGGCAAAAAATACAATACTCTTTTCAGCATTCCCATAACAAGGACAGAATTTGCAAAGGCTAAATTTTATACCTTGCTGATTTTAAACGGAGCTGTAGTATTATTCATATTGGCTTTATACTTTGTCTGTGTGCATGCGGGAATTGCAAAATTGAACATATTGTCTCTTGTATTGGAATTAGCAATAACACTTCCCCTGTCTATCTTTGTGGGAGGAGTATTGTTTGGAATAAAAGTCGATTACATAGCTTCTATAACCTTATTATATATTCTGATTGCGAATCTTTTTGTTATAAATGTTAATACTGTGGACGTTGAATTACAAATAGGCAAAGATATAATCCTGGATTCCCTGGTACTGATAATGTGGTCGGGTTTAAGCATTGCTTCCTATATGGGGTCTAAGCGAATTATATTTAATAAATATATTGATATGGAATTATAAACGGTTGAGGTGATTATTATGAAAACGGCAATTAAGCATAATCTGTTATTATTGAGGAGAACATCTTTATTATATATTTTATTTATAGCTGTTATTTTTCTGCTGCAAATCAGAGATGTCTCAGGAATCTTTATTTTGATAATTCCGATTTTAGCATACCTTACTACGCTTACATTAGAAGACTATGATAAAAATAAGGAGAATATCCTGTTAAGCTTACCTGTTTCAAGAATAGAATATGCAAAAGCGAAATTATATACACTATTTTTAATTTATGGAGCAATTACCCTGATTCTATCAGCACTATATTTGATTTATTTTATAAGAGGCATTGCCCCGTTCATACCGCCATTGGTGTGCATATTTGAAATTGTTCTTGCATTTCCTCTATCAATTCTATTTGTGGGATTGAGGTATTTGTTTAAAAGCAAGCTGCAAATTTTGTTTCCCGTTATTATGATTAATGTTCTTGAAAATATTAATTTGTCTTTAATTTTAGGAGATAATAACATTTTAGCAGCCTTACTTATACTGCTAATGTTGATATTAAGCAGATTTACGTATGTCCTTGCCAAAGAGAATTATATAAGAGCATATACTGAAATGGAAATATAACGTTAACAGTTTACAAGAACATTATATGGGTATATAGCAATACAAGGAGGACATATGAACAATATTTTATTTGCATTCGGATTAACACTTTTCGCAGGATTAAGCACAGGCATCGGAAGTGCATTAGCCTTTTTTACAAAGAAAACAAATACAAAGTTTTTAGCCGTCAGCCTTGGATTCTCAGCAGGAGTTATGATTTATGTTTCAATGGTAGAAATTTTGGTTAAAGCTAAGGACAGCCTGGTGGCGGAAACCCTATAACGCAATTTTAAATATTAATTTACTTTTTTATAAGGTTTATAATTTAAAAGAGCATTTTATACTCCCTTCTATTTATCACTTTGTTGCAGAAGTGGAATATTATAATTAAAAGAATAGGAGGGATTATTATGACACAAATAATATATACAGTGCAACCCGGTGACACTCTTTACGAAATTGCTCGTCTGTACGGCAGTACAATACAGGCAATAATAGACGCAAACAATATTGATAACCCTAATTTGATTTATCCCGGTTCTGTTATATTAATACCTGTTCAAGAGGAATATTTAGAAACCCCGCCCGGAAGCCTTATATATACTGTGCAGCCAGGTGATAGTTTATATATTATTTCCCTTTTGTTTAAAGTAAGCATAGAAAGTATTTTAGAATTAAACAATATAAAAGACCCATCATTAATTTATCCGGGAATGAAAATAGTATTGCCTAAAGAAGCTGTGAATCCATTTCAGCCGATTGTACCCGGCATAATCAGATATACCGTATTGCCGGGGGATACCATATACCGTATAGCCGCAAGATTTGGAACAACAACTCAGTCAATTTTAAATGCTAATCCAGGATTGAACCCTAACATGTTAATTCCGGGAACGGTAATAACAATTACAATTCCTGAAAATGCGGTAGCCATTTACAGTGGAAATCCAAATAGAAGAATGGTTTCTTTAACATTCGATGCAACATACGGTGATAATCAAACACATGAATTGCTGGAAATATTAAGAAAGAATAATATTAAAGCAACGTTTTTCCTTTCCGGCATATGGTTAATTAACTATCCGAACTTAGCAAGAGCCATAGCAGCCGAAGGTCATGAGATAGGAAACCACAGTTATACCCATCCTCATATGCCGCTGATTACAATGCCGGAAGTAAGAAATCAAATTGTACGAACGGGTGCTCTTATAAGAAATATTACCGGCCAAAGTCCATATTTGTTCAGACCGCCATTCGGCGAATACAATCAAGCAATTCTAAACCAATTAGCTTCTCTTGGATATGTCACTATAATTTGGACCATAGACACCTTGGATTGGAAGAATCCGGGACCTGATGCGGTGGTTTCGAGGGTTGTTGATAATGCTGCCCCCGGAGCGATTATCTTAATGCATCAGTCGGCACCTGACACACTCCAAGGATTGCAGACAATGATAACACGTTTAAAAGAACAAGGCTATACTTTCGGAACAGTTACGCAGGTTATAAATCCACTATAAAGAAAAATTACATCAAAAATTTCAGGTATATTTTTTAAGATGGGATATTCCAACTATGGAATATCCCATTCTTAGTGATGCTCCCACCGCTTATATATGCGGAGGCTTCTATGTCCTAATAATCTGATGATAACGTCACAAGCTGGATACATCGAACTCTTTATTTTAATAAATTCAAAACGCTGTCCATAAAGTTGTCAAAGTTTGTTGTTAATATATAATTTAAAAACATTACTTCACCGATATCATTTTCATTGACTAAATCAACTATACTTTCCTTATAATGTCTTGGGTCAACCACATATATTTCACTGTAATGAGGTGTTAAAAACGGAACAAAAGCATTGCCGTATGAATCTTTTATAACCATTATTTTTCTGTCCGTTTTTACATTTGTCTTAATAACACCTAAAGCGAAATCACCGCCTAAAAAAACACCGTACTTTTGGTCTAAGAAAACATATTTCTTATTTATTACACTGCCATTATAAGATTTCATTTCACCCGAATCCTTATCATAGTAAAAAACATTCATGTCGGTTTTTACAGGCGGAATATAATAAACTACATCATCCGGGTTGCCGTTAACTGTTACCGACGGATTAACGGTTGATATATAACCTAAATAATCAGGGGCTATATTTTTCTTGTAGCTGCCTAAGGGCACGGCTTCAAGTCCAGCCGCATCAGCAAAACCGGTATATCCGTAATATGCTCCGAGTGCTGTCCAATGATGATCCGTCCTGAAATAAACATATTCGTCAATATGTTCCTTTATAGGTGTATACGCATCTACGGGAATTATATTATCCGAAAAATTTTCATTGACGAATTTGATTGCATCAATTTGCGAATCGGATAAATTCTTGTATTTCTCGTTATTCAAAAATTCTATTTGAATAGGAGCCAGCAAAGAATAAACCTTAACATTTTCTCCTAATGTGCCGCTTACTGTATTGATCATATCTGCATATAATTTAGCTTTATCTTCATTGAATTTATACAATTCCATGACAGTATCATTTAGAATTAGCAAATTTCCTTTTGTGCTTACCTCAGCATTATTGACTTCGGGCTTTTTACTATCTTTCTGTTCCTGATTGCCACCAACATTTTGACCTTCGAAATCAACCAAGAATACTTCCTCTTCCCTTTTTATTCCCTTTAGAGATGATATACTTTTGCTGATTTTAACTAAATTCTCTCTGGCAAAAAAATGGTCTGCAAAAAAGTTTTCAAAATCCCTGAAATACTTTCCCGACAAAAGGCTATCCATACTGAAAACCGGCTTTTGTGCCAATGTCCTGTTTTCAACCTCTGAAATTGTTTTATTCTTAGGAGTCAACATATTTAAAATTGTGATTAGATAAATTAATGATATAAATATAAATATATTTAAAAATGATAGATGATTTTTTTTATTCATGCTTACCCCCTAAAATCTAAAATATAAAAACGGATTATAAGTTTGTCCCACCAGTAAAATGGTGCTTACAATTAATATTAATGCATTAAATGCTATGACTGTCATTTTAGAAGGCTTATAATTGTTTATAACTATTAATTCGTTTAATTTCTTGTACATACCCTTGAACACAGGTGTGCTTGCAAAAGCTGCGAATATCAAAAATATAATATTATTGAAGAATTCGACTTCAAATTTTATATCATATAAGGGATTACTGCCATAGCCGAACAATATGCTCATAAATTTCAATCCCTTTGTAATATCGATATAATAGAAAAATACCCATCCGATTATAACTATAAGCATTAAATATATATGAGACAATGCAGCGGGGATTTTATCCAATATTCTATAAAGTAATTTTCTTTCCAACAATAAGAAAATACCGTAATACAAACCCCATATGATAAAGTTCCAGCTGGCTCCATGCCACAGCCCTGTCAGCATCCATACTATCAAAACATTGCGAATAAAGCTTTTTCTGTTGCCTCCTAAAGGAATGTATACATAATCCTTGAAAAATGAACTTAATGAAATATGCCATCTCCTCCAAAAATCCTGTACACTTTTTGCTATATACGGATAATTAAAGTTTTCCTTATATGTAAACCCGAACATTCTTCCCAAACCTATTGCCATGTCCGAATAGCCTGAGAAATCAAAATAAATTTGAATTGTATACATAATTATTCCAAGCCAGGCTCCCAATACGGACAACTCGCTTAAATTACTGTCCAAAAACACGGTTGCGACCTGACCTGCCGTGTTTGCAATTATTACCTTTTTTAACAAGCCAATTATAAATCTGTTTATTCCGTAGCTGAAGTTATTCGGTGTTATAACCCTGTTGTCTATTTCATTAGCCACATCGATATATCTTACGATGGGTCCCGCAATCAATTGATGGTACAAAGACATGTATAAAAGAAGCTTATAAAACTTCTTTTGAGCCGGCACATCTTGCCTGTATACATCAATAACATATGAAATTATCTGGAATGTATAAAAGGATATTCCAATGGGAAGACCGATTGAGCTCAAGCCTATATTTGTATTAAAAATAAAATTTATATTATTGACAAAGAAATTGTAATATTTAAATATCCCAATCATTGATAAATCAATTATTACTGCCGAGTACAAAAAAAGTTTGCTCTTATATGTTCCTTTATATTTATCTATTAATAATGCGAAGGAATAATTGATGATTCCGCTGAACAGTAAGGCTAAAATAAAAAACGGTTCGCCCCATGCATAAAAGAACAAGGAAAAGCTTAATAGAATTATGTTTCTGTAGGTGTTATTTTTACTGATAAAATAAAAAATTAAATTTATGGGAAAAAATAAATATAAGAAAACTAAACTTGAAAATACCATTATTAAAATTTAACCTCCGATTAATTATATAAACTGCTTAATAACAATATCATTTGTTTTGAATAAATACAAGGTAATAATTTTGGTCTCAATGTTGTCACTGTGTCAAGGGCGTCAAGGAGACGAGGGTGTCACGGGGACGGGGTTGTTGTCATAACTATTGTAACCATTTTAAGGTCCGTCCCCAAAATTTCCGAAATTTCAAAATTCTTAATTGTCTTTTACGAAAACAACTTTTCCGTTCTCTATTCTTACCAAAAGTGCATTTTCTATAGATTTATACAATAATTTGCCGTCATCATTAAAAATCATCAGTTTATATTGAGACTCGCTATTCTTATCAAATATTGCCACCATGTAGCCATTTTGTACCTCTAAGCTTTTCAGAATACCTTCGGGATTTACCGACTCCCCATCGCCGTAAATATAAAGCTGATTGTTTTTATTTTTCAATGAATAATATAACTTTCCTTCATAAACCTCGTATAAATCCACTGATTCGCCAATTAAAACTTCAGCCTTGCCGCCCGCAAGAGGTACTTTATAAATAAAATTATTTTGGTCGGTAAAATATATTGTATTATCCACTATCTTAAAACTTTTTGCTTCATTTTCATAAAGTCTTACTGTTTCATTATTGTTAATATTTACTCTGTAAATACCGGTTGTTGCACCTCCATTATCATCTAAAAAGTAACCATAATACCCCAACACATATATTTCATCGCCTATTAAATACAAATCTTTGTTAGGTTGCGCCGCCCTGCTGGTGCTACCGGAGTCATAAATGTACATGCCATAGGAATAACCCGGGTCCCCTATATTTGCATAATCCTTTTCACCAACTTTTTTTATCTGCAGATTATCCACATTAAATGTAAATCTTTGCTCAACCCTAACAGTGCAATCATCATATATTTTTATGTTCGAATAGCCGATATCAAGCACTTCGAAAGTACCGTCTTCCTTAAGCCATACAAGATAGTCTGACCCCATAGTCACACCGCCGGTGTGATATTTAATCAAAGCCTTTCCGTTTTCCGTTTTAAGGGATGCATCCACATACACCGTGCCGTAATCTGCTTCGGGAAGCTGATATACCTTTTTTGCATTTGTGGGATTGTTTACCGGTGCCTGATAAATAACACCGTTTGCTCCTTCATAGTAAAAATAATCCCCTGCCATGGTAAAAGCTCCCTTTTCTCCGGTTTCACGGGTTGCGATGGGCAATGTCAATTGACCTGCCGACGGAGCACTGTCAGTTGAATTTATAACCAAACCGTTATTTTGATCAAATGTATATTTCCATCCAAATTCTTCAACGCCAAATCTCCATGTCAAAGGAAAATATGTTATATTTCTAAATAGAAGCAATGGGTATTTTTCTTTGCTGTTATCAATTGTTTTTCCGTTAACCTTAATTTTGAACGAAGCTATCTGAGCATTATAAATACCGCTGTTTTTCGTTTTTGATTCAGATTTGCTATAATTCCAATTTGCACCGGTTTTTATTATTTTAAGTCCGGTATTGCTGTCCCACATACTTTCAAGCCCCATGAACCTGCTGTCATAATATGTCATTGGAAAATATGTAATTCCGTTATAAACAATTAATGGATATTGGTTATAATCATTTTCAATACTTACTCCGTTTAAGGTCACTTTAAATGTCGGCAGTGAAACTGTAACACTGCTTGCCGCCTCTGTCCTGACAGCAGGTATTATTACCATTGCCGTCATCAGAATAACTGAAAGTATGATTATTTTTCTTCTCACAGGAAAATGCCCCCTTTCTAATATTTATGCTATTCGTTTGAATTATCAGCGATTTCGCTTCCTTGCAATTGGTTTTCCAACTGATTTAAATCAACAATCACAATTTCCGTTATATCGTCTTCACCGGCAAAATCCTGTGTGTCTGAATAATCCTCCGGAATATTTGACATTTGTGTATCATCAATTACAGGCAGATCTGCCGGTTCTGATTCGTTTTCAGCATTTTGCATGTTTTCATCAGGCAAATTGCTTTGGCTGTTTTCAAATTTATTTTCTGCTTTTTTTTCGCTTATAATTTCATTTTCATTTTTAACTTCTGCTTGTTCATTCAAAGAGCTGACCTGAACAAGATTATTTTTTGGCTGCTCAGCACCACTGACATTAATTACCGTACCGAATATTGCAAAAATAAGTATTAACGCAGTCAGCTCAGCTCTGCCTCTCTTTTTCCTTGAATTGTCAAATATATCATTAATTCTCGACTCAAGGTTCTTTCTGCTACTTATTATATTTGTTGAAAACACATGTCCCGGAACCCTGTTATTCACAGCCATTTTAAGTATGATGCCGCAATAGAATTTTTTTCCTTCAACATCCGCTCCGTTCAATACATAATCGTCACAGGATTGCTCCATATCTTTAATTGCCTGTCTTGCCATGAAATGCACGGCAGGATTGAACCAATGAGCTGCGGAAACAAGCATTATTATTGTCTTTATTAAAATATCATTCCTCTTAAGATGAATAAGCTCGTGAGACAGTATCATTCTCAATTCATCATTCGTATATGTCTCTGTCGGCAGAAAT
Organism: Sedimentibacter sp.; assembly: GCA_036720515.1. Classification (GTDB taxonomy): domain Bacteria; phylum Bacillota; class Clostridia; order Tissierellales; family Sedimentibacteraceae; genus Sedimentibacter. Next base: position 5,936 of record DAIMMU010000045.1, on the reverse strand, counting down.
AATTTCGGATTTATCAGACCTGCAAGCATTGGGCTTGATACCTTTTTGCTGATAAGCACGGGAACATTCCGTTTTATGTTCAGTCTTTCCTTCTCATCATTAAGTATTGATTGAATTTCATTTTTGGATGTCTTTCTTCCCCATCTTAATATATCCCTATGAAACACTGCATAGGAAAATATTTCATGAACCAAGTATAATATTACTCCCGCAAAGTAAATTACAAACAGAGCGTTTCCAAGACTGTTTACATTATTCAAGACGGAAGTATTTATTGATAGCTGCCCCGCCGTAACAGTAGCGGAGGGCAATATTACGCCTGTCATCTGTTTTTTAAATAATTTGGGCGTGTAGGAATAGGGCAATAACATTCTCAGGGAAACAGTTGCCCATAGCAAATACCTCCACTTCGCAGAGTATCTTTTTTTAAGTATTGGGACAAAGCATAACAATAAAATTATTATGGGAGTCATGCTCAAGCTTAATGAAATAAAATTATAAAATAATCTCATGATTTTGATACCTCATCCACAAAATTACTTAATTCTTCTAAATCTTCCTTACTTATTGCTTCTCCGTCATATAAAGCTGCAACAAGGCTTTTTAATGAGTTTTTATGCATCTTCTCCAAAAATGTCTTGCTTTCCTTCTGCAGGTAGTCCTTTTCGCTTATAATCGGATTATAATAATTGAATCTTCCCTGCTTTGAAGTTTCTAAAAATCCTCTGTCCACCAATCGGGATAAAAAATTTAAAACGGTCGTATGTACCCAATCCTTTTCCCCCTTTAGCTTTTCAATTATATAAGTTGATGATACCTGTTGCCCTGCTTCCCAAATTATCATCATTATTTCCAATTCGCTGTCAGGCAGTCTTTTTATAGTTTCCATAACACGCCTCCTTAAAGCTAAACTTTGTATCCTTTCCTGCATAAACCAATCTATATGCAGTATTCTCCTCAATTCATTCTACGTTTGTAGAGCTGTTTTGTCAAGTAATAAAATTATCCTGTAACTCTGATATATAAAAAAAGCAATAAATACTACTTGATTTCTTACGACACAAGCCCCTACCCGAAAAAGGTGGGGGCATTTTTGTGCAAACTACCCTTTTCGGGTGTAGTATTTTTTGAGGGAACTGCTATAATTTATAAATTAATAACTGTATTTTTGTGACAGGGATAATATATTGTTTCGGATAGTATATTGCTTGTAAATATATTACATTTGGTGGGTACTATGAATTCAATTAAAAGAAGAATAATTATTTATGTTTCAATAATATGTTTTTGGATAATTTTATGTGCTCTGCTCTTTGTTCTTCACCGTGAAATATGTAATGCTCAAACCTGGGTAATAACAGCATTCATAATAACCGCAGGGATTTTATTAATCCGTTGCCTGATAATTGACGTTAATAATTTGAAAATAGCAAAGTTAATAATGGAAAACTCCATATTGAATATCAAGACAGCAGCTATAAGCGAAATATCCGGCAAAGCATACCCACATAAGTTCAAAGAAGATACAGAAATAGTAGTATCATATTTTGGCATTCTTTTTGACGGTAAAATTGTAAAATTTAATCAGGACGGCGTCCGTCTTACTGCAGTGGACATAGGAAATGATTTTATATCATTTACATACGGCAATGAAAAACAAATGCAAAATATACGTATTCTGCGCCCGAATCTTGAGCCTGCAGCTATGGTTGAAATAATTAATAAATTCCGTTTTGAAACAGGGATTACACCGACTATGGTTGGTAGATAAAGTATAAAGGAAGCAGTTACAATAAGGTGAGATATGGCTAAAAAAATTATAGGTTACGGAAACTTTTTTTGCTGGAATTGCGGTAAACGAATAGAAAAGAGAAAAAAAAGCTGCCCTTATTGCGGTTTTAAATACAGTGGGCAGGATAAGTATGGCGGTGTTTCTGCCTTAGGGTCAGGAGGCATAGGTTGGTCAGATAATACAAATCATTCTTGTTTTAAAGAATATTATAAAAATAATCGAAATTACGGATTTATTTGGTTAATAGGCATAAGTATTTTGGTTCCTGCAGCGTTGATTCTTACAGGACAGATAAAATTTGACACTGAAGGTTTTATGGTCATCAGCGGTATAACGGCCGTGTTTTGGATTGTCGGTCTTTTATTTTTATTTAAAAACAGCAGGAATATGCCTGCTTGGGATGGTATAGTTGAAGATAAAAAAGCATTTCAAAAAACAAGACGGAAAAAAGATGGTAATGGAAACAAATACAATGAAACATATACGGAATATATTGTATATATACGCAGACAAAATAGCGATATTTTTGAATTAAAGAAAGAGGAAAGTGCTCAATATGATTATTTCAAAATAGGAGATTATGTTCATTATCATGGAAACAAATATTTGCACTACATTGAAAAGTACGATAAATCTTTGGATACAACGGTATTTTGCGCATGTTGCGGTAATCAAAGCGACATCCGTGATAATTATTGCGAGAGATGCGGATGTATATTATTAAAGGAGGCAAAACATGTTTTGTGAAAATTGCGGAACACAAATTCTCGATAATTCTGTATTTTGTTCGGAATGCGGCTGCAAAGTGTCGGAACCAAGTTCTCCGGAACAACGAGGACCTATTCCTCCGGTTATGAGACCAACCACTGCACCCCGGCAACCTTCCCGGCCATACGGAGATGGTCCTGAGCCTCGTCAAACCTATAATCCCTCAAGGCAGGCAGCAGACAGCACAAATTCTTTTAATGAATCGGAGTATAACAAAACGGATTATCATAGTGCGGATATTATAAGTTTCGGACAGTATGTGCTCATGATTTTTTTAGCCGGTATTCCGATAATCAATATTATATTGATGGTAAAGTGGGGATTTTTTCAAAAACAAGCACCTAACAAAAGAAATTTCGCAAAAGCTTTACTGTTTTATTATCTTATTGCTGTAATAATTTATGTTGCTTACATCTGGCTGTGGCTTAAAGTAACTTCAAGC
>DAIMMU010000045.1:0-2834 GCA_036720515.1 Sedimentibacter sp. | reverse complement strand
GCTAATTCTTTATAATTTGGAAGGGGAAGAAAAATGGAAATAATTATTACAATATCGATTATCATCATAGTTTTATTAGTTACTGTTGCTGTGTCATATAACAGCTTTGTAAAATTACGAAATCAAATAGAAGAAGCATTTTCCACCATGGATATTTATTTAAAGAAACGTTATGATATGATTCCTAACTTAGTAGAAATTGTAAAACAATACTCCATACATGAAAAAGAAACCTTAGAGCGCATTGTGCAAGCAAGGAGTATGGCAATTAACGCTCAGTCTATGGAAGAACGAAGCCAAAATGAAAATATGCTTTCCGGTGCTTTAAAATCTCTTTTTGCAATTTCTGAAAGCTACCCGCAGCTTAAAGCAGATGGAAATTATTTAAATCTGCAAAACCAGCTTGTAGTTTTGGAAGATGATATATCACAGTCACGCAAATATTATAATGGCGTTGTTAGAGTTATGAACAACAAGGTGGAAATATTCCCTTCAAATTTGTATGCAGGGATTTTAGGTTTCAGTAGGTATCCATATTTTGCGGCTGATGAATATGAGCGTCAAAATGTGGAGATTCAGTTTTAGCAAGAGGTGGAGGCAATGAAAAAAACTCTGATGCTTTGTATTATCGCATTTTTCTTTATTTTTACCGTTATGGCTGAACCGGCTTTCGGAGCAGAAGCATTCAATATAACTTCTTATAATATAGACATGACGGTTTATAAGGATAACAGTTATGCGGTAATTGAAACCATCGATGTTAGTTTTACTGAACAAAGGCATGGTATTATCAGAAGTTTGCCCTTAAAAACATACAGGGGGAAGACAGCATTAATTTCGGATATAGATGTTTTCGAGCATAAGTTTTTTACTGATAAAATAGCAAATAATATGGAAATTCGAATAGGTGACCCTGACAGATATGCGTCAAGTTCACAAAAATATACAATTGCTTACGTATATACAATAGGAGATGATTATCTCAAAGACAGGGACGAATTATATTGGAATTTGATTGGTCTTGACTGGGATTGCACAATAGAAAACGTTACTTTTAAAATCAATATGCCAAAACCTTTTTCATCTGACAGGCTGTATTTTACTCATGGAAAAAAAGGTAGCACCAAGCATGACAATGTGGATTGGAATATTGAGGGAAATACCATAAAAGGTTCATTGCTTGTTCCTCTAATGCCTAATGATGCCTTTACAATTGCCCTACCCCTTCAGGAAGGATATTTTTCCGAAGCGGAAAAAATCAGCAACAATCTGATAATTTACGGTTGGCTGCTGTCAATTGCCTCTTTTGGCACAGGCATGTTACTGTGGTTATTCATGGGGCGTAAAAAGCAAGTATTTCCCACTGTAGAGTTTTATCCGCCTCAAGGATTGACCAGTGCGGATGTAGGGTTTCTATACGATGGCAGGGTAGATTATTTCGATATAACATCCCTTATAATTTATTGGGCGGATAAGGGTTATTTATCAATTACCGAAGAAATAGTAAAAAGGAGGTTTGGCACGAAAAAGAGCTTTACACTTACAAAACTTAGAGACATTCCAGACGATAGTCAGACTTATGAGAAGGAGATGTTTGAGGGATTGTTTTTAATGGGAGACGGAGTAAAGGTCAGGACTGAACAATTGGAAAAACGGTTTTATACTGTCGGCGATAATGCAAAAAAACAAGTTAAATCAAGTTTTGAAAATAATGAGGAAACACGCATTTTCAGCAAAACAAATATTTTGTGCCGTGGGTTGCTTCTATTAGCAGGGGTGATTAGTACATTGTCATTATCATATATGGTTATGAAAGAATCGGGTAATGTTGGTGAAGCAGAGTTGTTAGGTAAGAGCATCATAATGTCTGTAATTATTATGACAGCTGTTTATTCTTTAATGCATATTTTGAAAAATTGGAAGGGAATTAATAAGGGGGAAAGGATAAAACAATTGATTTTTGCTCTGCTTTTTTGCGGAGTAATTTGCGGCATTTATATATATTCTTTGAGCTTATCCGGAAATATATTAACGGGTGTGCTTTCTATCATATCGGTAGCAATATTGGGAATTTTGTCAAATTCATGCAGCCGACGAACCAAATTAGGTATGTGGTACGAAGGAAAACTGACAGGATTCAGGGAATTTCTTAAAACAGTAGAATCAGACAGAATTAAACTTCTTGTGGATGAAAACCCCGGCTATTTTTATAACGTGTTACCCTTTGCTATGGTCTTGGGTGTGACGGATAAATGGGCGAAAAACTTTGACAGCATCATGAAAGAGCCGCCGAGTTGGTATTATTCAACATCAATGCAGGGCAGATTCAGTGCATTCAGGTTTGCAACGGATTTAAATAATGATATGAAAATATTTTCATTTGATATAGCCTCAAGACATGTATCGAGCGACGGCAGTATTGGCGGCGGAAGTTCAGGAGGAGGCTCAGGCGGCGGCGGAGGAAGGAGCTGGTAAAATATGACTCAAGCAATAAAAAATAAAATTAATTTTCCCGACCCGGTGATGGGACCGATAGGATTTACCGCAGCCAGTTTTAAGGCTGCAATTTCCGGAATAGGGTCTATAATTAAAAAACCTAAAATTCTAATCACAACTATTTTCATATCGGTACTTCAGGCAGTTTTATCATACCTGAAAATTTTCATGCCGTTTTCAGTTGCTGTTACATATGCAAGTTTTTTTACTTTTGCTCAAGGGGGGATGTATGCAGGTCTTATTGGAGCTGTAGGCGGTATTATCGGGAAAGGGATATATGCATGGTTCATTAATACATTGTTTTTCCCATCATTTAAAAATAAGAAGAATAAAAACGA
>DAIMMU010000259.1:0-2203 GCA_036720515.1 Sedimentibacter sp. | reverse complement strand
AGTATCCGCGCTGTTTCAAACACCGGTGTTATTATTCCCGTTACATTTGATGCCGTGGAAAAAGACCCTATCTTCAATCTATCCTTGTACTTTTTATCAGATACTTTTACCTTCAGCTCATCAAGGTCAACGGCTCCGTCTGATTTTAGCCCTATCTCCACCAATTCCGCCATACCCTCCTCCCAGATGAGTATGTTTGAATGGTGCTCATAGGGACCTATAAACACAGCGGGAACATATTTCAAATAATCTTCCGATTCACTTATTATGTCATCAATTCCCTTATCATTTTTAAAGTAATCTTTTATAATATTATCTATGGTTTTTTTAGAAGCAGGAGGAATATATATACCTACTATTTTTGCCAAGTATTCTATTGCTCCCGTGGCACCCGTACCGGCAGGTATCACAAAACTGTTTTCTCCTGCATTTAAGTGGTTTTTGATTATTTCTTCTGATTTATGCAAAATTTTAGTCATAACCTCGCCGGTCATGTCATCTTCGGTATGTGTATTTGCATAAGATTTCTGTATTTCAAGCAAATACTTTTCAATAAAATTCAACCCTCTTGCGGATGCTGTAAAATCCGCATATGTCAATAATCTTTTCCCATAGGGAGTTTCAAACTTAAAATTTCTTCCTATTAATTCATTTTTTAAACCTTCAAACGAAATCATGGCTGCATCCTTTCCTTAAACAAAAAAACAGCAGGTTTTTAATTATACACCCACTGCCGTTAGTTTATGGATTGTTTTGTTACTTATGCAAGAAACAAAATAATCGGTTGATTGATATTTTAGTCAAACCAGATTTTTTATTTCTTACTCATCATTGTTATTGTTTTTTCTTTGTTTGCTCCTCAGATAGTCCTGTATTTGATGCTCGTCTTCTATCTCAAGCTGCCTTTCCCCTGCCAATGATTCAAAATGATGCAGAAATTCATGTTTTACAACCGATTTGAGTTTATTTTTCAGCCTGTTTCTTGAAAGGCTGCCATACAGCTCTTCAATTGAGCCGTAGTATACAACGATGTACCTTCCTTGAATCTTTTCGTTGCGGTACTCACCCATCACATAAAGGTCATCATCAACACTTTTCTTATGCAGCTTAATTTGAGGCAGCAAAATTATACCTCCGTTCAGGTCCTTATATAGTTCGGGGGGCAATTCTTCAGCTATTTCATCCAATATAGTCTGTACTTCATCTATTGTAATCATAATTGCATCCTATCTTAAATATTATAACCATTATATAATTAATTTATTGATCTTACAATAATTTTATAAATTGTTGCCGCTTGGATTATTCGGGTAGGGGCTTGAAATACATTATTTTCGGGTGTTCTGTTTCGATGTATCCGCGTCCCCATTTTTCAATATGATATCAATCAGCTCCGCGCGGCTTTGAATATTGAATTTGGAATAGATGTTTTTAACATAATACTTGACCGTATTCTCACTGATATATAGTTCGCCTGCAATCGTCCTGTAGGTTTTCCCTTGAAGCAGCAGGGAAGCTACTTGGCTCTCCCGTTCCGACAGGTTTCCGAATCTGGCGACACGGTCGATCTGCTTCGTTTGTTCCTGTGCGGACAGTTCTGAAAACTCCGAGAGATATACATGACCTTTGAGCAGGGAGGAAAGATGCTTGTGCAGCGGCGGCAGGAGAACCAGCGTCACACAAACCACGGTAAGCGCCAGCAGCATGGGATCCGGAACGTGTATATTCGCTGATGTGACGCCTTTGCCGATCAGCCCGCCCAGCAGCACACCCAATACATTGGCGGAGAGGCCAATTCCAAGTATCTTGGCTGGATTTTCGTAAAGCTCCAACATTTCACCGAGTATGCTCCACCAAAACAAGTCGTACACACCACACGCCCCTAACATCAGCGTATTGACCACAAGATAGCCGGCTGCCCCGTGGTCAAGACTCATAAAACCGATAAACGAAAGTCCAATCATTGCAATAGCCACATAGAGGATATATGTCCGGTTTATTCGCCGGGGCAGATTTCTCATGACAAAAAGCGCAGCGATATAAGGAACAGCCCAATACCAGCTTATCAGCCACTCAAGATGCGCAAATGCGGGATTTACCACCTGATACATGAGTCCCGAGTTGATGGTGATAACGACAATGAACAGGCACAAAAAAACCAGAAGTCTCGCGATGCCTACGGGATTCTCCTTCTGCCCGGAGG
>DAIMMU010000044.1:10964-15621 GCA_036720515.1 Sedimentibacter sp. | reverse complement strand
GAAAAAGGGCGCCGTAGTAACAGTTAACTCTCCCGGCGGACAGGTTAAATATGAAATACTTGAAGTATATTAAAGATGCCCTAACCCTGTTTTTCTGACCAAATGGAGAGAAAAACAGCGGTAGGTCATTCGCAACTACTTCCCAAAATATGCGACCAAAGGGAGTAAATATTTTGGTGAATGAGACTGCAAGAATAGATTAAGCTTTGTAAGATATACTTACAAAGCTTAAATTATTGTAAGGAGCAAACAAATTTGATGCATTTACCTGCGTTATCTGCGTGAAGAAAAATAATAACTTGAAGAAATAATATTTTAATTGTATAATAACATGTATGCGTCGATTTCTCAAAAACGACAATTAGTGTGATTATATAACAATTCTTTACATTTCTCGGGAAATAATCCTAAAATGTGAGGCATTGTTTTCCGTAAGGGGGGACATAATGAGCAATAAAGAGATAAAAGAGACAAAAGAGATAAAAAAGACAAGTATAGGCGGTCAGGCACTTATTGAAGGAATTATGATGAAGGGTCCTTCAAAAATAGCAACAGCTGTCAGAAAGCCTGACGGTGAAATACAAATAAAAGAAACCAATATAAATCCGTTATTTAAACATAAATTTTTTAAGTTACCGATAATAAGGGGAAGCTTTGTTCTTATAGATGCGCTTGTAGGCGGAGTGAAAGAATTAATGTATTCAGCGGAATTTTACGGTGAAGATTATGAAGAGGATGCCCTTGACAAATTTATAAAGAAAGTATTTAAGGATAAGGCAGACACGGCAATAATTTATGCCTCGGTAATAATTGCTTTGGTTTTTTCCGTAGGCATATTTATTTTAGGACCAACTCTGTTGACTAACTTATTAAAAAATATTATTACTAATTCGCTCCTTCTTAACTTAGTGGAGGGTGTTATAAGAGTATTTCTGTTTATAGGTTATGTTTATTTAGTTTCCAAGCTTGAGGATATAAAAAGGGTGTTTATGTATCACGGTGCCGAGCATAAAACCATATACTGCTATGAATACGGGGAAGAATTGACAGTTGAAAATGTTCGTAAATATTCAACACTTCATCCTCGCTGCGGCACAAGCTTCATGATTAATGTAATGCTTATAAGCATTGTGGTATTTTCATTTTTCGGCTGGCCTAATCCATTTATGAGACTTGTTATAAGACTTGCAATGCTTCCGGTTATAGCGGGGCTTTCCTATGAATTAAATAAATATGTGGGAAGATGTACAACGGACAATATTTTTACGAAGATAATAACTTATCCGGGATTTTTAATTCAAAAGATTACCACAAATGAACCGGATGATTCAATGATGGAAGTAGCAATAGCAGCTATGAATAAAGTAATACCACAGGCCGGAGAAGATGATAAATGGTGACAATTGAAAAATTGTTGAAAAGCGGAATTGAAATAATTAAGCAAAGGGAGTTTAACTCTCCCAAACTTGATGCGGAACTGATTTTATGTTATCTTCTTAAAAAGGACAGAATTTATCTGCACCTTAACAGTAAAGAAGAAGTTAACTATGATATTGAAAAAAATTTTTATGAATTAGCCGAAAAGCGAAATGCAGGCTATCCATTGCAATATATAACCAATTCACAGGAGTTCATGGGTCTTGAGTTTTATGTGCGGGAAGGTGTGCTCATACCGAGACCGGATACTGAAACTTTGGTTGAACTGATAATAAATATGTCAAAAGATAAGTTCAGCTGTCAAGAATTAAAAATACTTGATTTAGGAACCGGCAGCGGAGCCATTGCGGTCAGTCTTGCTTATTATTTGAAAAACTCCGTTGTTACCGCAATAGATATAAGTGATACGGCTGTTGAAACTGCAAATATTAATATTGAAAAACACAATCTTAACAATATAAAGGTTATAAAAGGAAATATTTTTGAAGATATTTTATCGGGTGAAAAATTTCATATTGTAGTGTCAAATCCTCCATATATTGAAAGAGATGCAATTAAGAATCTTCAAGCCGAGGTTTCTATTTTTGAGCCAAAGATTGCTTTGGACGGAGGAGCTGACGGTTTGGACTATTACAGACGAATTGTTGAAATATATAACAAAATCCATGAAAAGGATGGAATTCTTGCTGTGGAAATAGGATGTGATCAGAAGGAATCCGTTGAAGAAATTTTTATGAATTCAAAATTATTTAAATCAATTAAAACATACCGTGACCTGTCCGGTAGAGATCGGGTTGTCAGCGGTATGACATAACTCCGTTTTGTTAAATTCCCCTGCGTGCACTTTGCCACGCGAGAAAGATAGTTATTCGCAAGGTAGGAGGATACACCTTTATTAAATCGGTATGGGGACACACCTTTACTAAATCGGTATGGGGACACACCTTTAGATTATGGTCAGTCTCTGCGGTAAAAGGAATGTCCCCAAATATGAGTCTCTGCGGTAAAAGGAATGTCCCCGGATAATAATAAAAACGGATATTATATTTAATTAGAGAGAGGATTAAAATGTTAGATAAATTAGAAGCATTAAAAGATAAATATTTAGAATTAAGTGAAAAAATATCAGATCCCGAAATATTGAGCGATTCACAGAGATTGCAAAAGCTTATGAAGGAGCAGGCACAGCTTGAGCCCATAGTAACAAAATACAATGAGTACAAAGAAGTGAGCACACAGCTGAATGATTCAAAGGAAATGCTCAAGGAAAAATTAGATGATGATTTTAAGGAAATGGTAAAAGAAGAAATTAAGGAATTGTCGGCAAGGGTAGAAGAGCTTGAGCAGGAAATAAAAATATTGTTACTTCCTACAGACCCAAATGATGACAAAGACGTAATTGTTGAAATAAGAGCCGGAGTTGGCGGTGACGAGGCAGGATTGTTTGCCGGTGATTTACTTCGTATGTATTTAAGATATGCGGAAAGAAAAGGCTGGAAGACTGAATTTATTTCAGTTAATGATCAGGGGATAGGCGGTTACAAGGAAGTAATTTTTTCTATAAAAGGTAAGGGTGCATATTCGAAGCTAAAATACGAAAGCGGCGTCCACAGAGTTCAGAGAGTTCCAGATACGGAATCAAGCGGAAGAATTCACACATCGTCAGCAACCGTAGCTGTTCTGCCGGAAGTAGACGATATTGATATTGAAATAAATCCGAATGATGTAAGAGTCGATGTTTTCCGCTCTTCCGGAAACGGAGGGCAGTGCGTAAACACAACCGACTCTGCAGTCAGGCTTACTCACATACCGACAGGTATCGTCATATCATGCCAGGATGAAAAATCTCAGCTGAAAAATAAGGATAAAGCCTTTAAAGTATTAAAGGCAAGACTTTATGACAAATATATGCAGGAGCAAAATGATGAAATGGCTCAGACGAGAAAAAGCCAAGTAGGCTCGGGAGACAGAAGTGAAAGAATAAGAACGTACAACTTCCCGCAGGGAAGAGTAAGTGACCATAGAATAGGATTGACATTATATAAGCTTGATGCATTCATTGACGGTGATATAACAGAAATGCTTGAGGCACTGATAACTTCGGATCAAGCAGAAAAACTGAAAAATATATCAGAGTAAAAGGTATGGATTTATCATCTTATTGTATCTGAGCGCAGCGAAGTCTCTTAATATTCAATGAGATTCTTCGCCTGCACTAAAATGACGGCTGCACATCAGGAGGCTAAAAATGAGAATAGATAAATTTTTAAAAAACGCACGTATAATTAAAAGAAGAACTGTTGCCAAGGAAGCATGTGACCAAGGGAGAGTGCTTGTTAACGGCAAGACCGCAAAGCCGGGTACGGAAATTGAAGTTGGAGATGAAATAGAAATTATTTTTGGCAGCAGACCGATGAAAATTAAGGCGGAAAAGCTATCGGAACATGTAATAAAGGATGATTATAAAGAAATGTACAGCATATTAAATGTTTAAATTTTGTCTTAATGGGTATATATAAATTATCGTGTCATGATATAGCTATCGTAAGCAGCTATGCTGCTCTTAGAATAAATTTTACATAGAGGTGTTATATGGAATTAAAAGGAAGCAAAACAGAACAAAATTTAATGACTGCATTTGCAGGAGAATCTCAGGCTCATGTTAAGTATTCATACTATCAAAGCCGGGCAAAAAAAGACGGTTATGTACAAATCAGCAACTATTTTGAAGAAACAGCACGAAATGAAAAAGAGCATGCAAAAATTTGGTTCAAGCTGCTGCATGACGGAATAGCAGAAACAGCCGTAAATTTACAGGATGCAGCTGATGGCGAGAACTATGAGTGGACTGATATGTATAAAAAGTTTGCTGAAGAAGCAAGAGAAGAAGGATTTGCAAAAATTGCTTATTTATTTGAAGGTGTAGCGGCAATAGAAAAACACCATGAGGAAAGATATTTGGCATTGCTGAATAATATTGAATCAGGCAAGGTGTTCAAAAGAGAAGGCGAAGTTGTATGGCAGTGCGATAACTGCGGTCATATTCACGTTGGTGCTCAAGCTCCTAAAGTATGCCCCGTATGCGACCATCCTCAAGCACATTTCCAATTATATACAAAGCCATACTAAAAGTTCGAAAATTGCCATGTAAACGGCAATTTTTTTGTATGCCCTAACCCCATTTTTTCAGGCGGTTTTCCTGAAAAAATGGTTGGTAGGT
>DAIMMU010000044.1:0-10864 GCA_036720515.1 Sedimentibacter sp. | reverse complement strand
AACCGCAAAGAATTCCCAATTTATGCGACGCAAGGAGCAAATAAATTGGTGAGTTCCCCTGCGTATGCCCTAACCCCATTTTTTCAGGCGGTTTTCCTGAAAAAATGGTTGGTAGGTCAACCGCAAAGAATTCCCAATTTATGCGACGCAAGGAGCAAATAAATTGGTGAGTTACCCTGCGTATGCCCTAACCCCATTTTTGGGGTATTTTTTTCTGAAAAAATGGTTGGCAGGTCAACCGCATAGGAAGAAAAATTTGTGCGGCGCAATGAGCAAATAAATTTGCTGAATTTCCCTCTGAATATATAATTTTTTTACATATAAATGTTTAATAATTAATAAATCTGTGGTATTATAATATAAATTAATAGGACAGGAGAATTATTATGGCAAACCTTTGGAGCGGAAGATTTGAAAAAGCCATGGATGAAATAGTTGAAGAATTTAATGCTTCAATATTTTTCGATAAAAGATTGTATGACTGTGATATAGCGGGAAGCATTGCCCATGTTACCATGCTTTGTCAGCAGGGTATAGTAAATGAAGCAGAAAAAGACAAAATAATCCGGGAGCTTAAAATAATAGAACAGCAAATTGAGAATAATGAAATAGTATTTAGTGTTCGCAATGAAGACATTCATATGGCAATAGAGGGAATCTTAATCGAAAGATTGGGTGATACGGGCAAAAAACTGCATACAGCAAGAAGCAGAAATGACCAGGTGGCAGTTGATACCAGGCTGTATGTAAAAAGAGAAATAAAGGAAATAGTTGAAAATTTAAAATATATGGAATATGTTCTCCTTGATAAAGCAGAGAAATATTACGATAAGCTTATAGTGGGCTTCACTCATATGCAGCATGCACAGCCTGTAACCGTGGGATTTCACCTGATGGCATATTTCCAGATGTTTAAACGTGACATGGAGAGATTTTCAGACTGCCTTGAAAGGACAGATTACAATCCACTTGGTTCCTGTGCCCTTGCAGGCACAACCATTCCCATAGACAGGCATCTTACCGCAAAGCTTTTGGGATTTAAAAATGTTACCGAAAATGCAATGGACTCTGTCAGCGACAGAGATTATATTCTTGAATTTATTGGAGCCGCATCCATTTGTATGATGCATATAAGCCGTTTTGCAGAAGAATTTGTTTATTGGAACTCCCAGGAGTTCAGTTACATATCCATCGATGATTCTTTTTGCACAGGAAGCAGCATTATGCCTCAGAAAAAAAACCCGGACATGGCGGAGCTGTTAAGAGGAAAGACAGGCAGGATTTACGGAAATTTAATACAGCTTTTGACCGTAATGAAGGGAACACCCTTAGCATATAACAAGGATTTTCAGGAGGACAAAGAAAGCTTGTTCGATACTTCCGACACTTTGAAAAAAAGCTTGCTAATATTGGCGAAGATGATTGAAAAAACTGAATTCAATATTGATAATATAAAAAAACATTTCAAAAGCGGTTTTTTAAATGCGACCGATATTGCAGAACATTTTGTAAAAAATAATATACCCTTCAGAGAAGCTCATGAATTGGTGGGTAAAATGGTTAAATATTGTGAATTAAACAATACTGACTTTGATAAATTAACCGATAATGAATTAAAAAGTATTGACGAAAAACTAAGCTTAAGTTTGCTTCCCGATCTCACCATGGAAGGCTGTGTGAACGGAAGAATTTCTTATGGAGGAACAGCACCTAAAGAGGTTTTGAGGCAAATAAATGAAGGAAAGAAAGTATTAGGAATGAGGACACACCTTCATGGCAAGTAATCCGTTGGTGTAAGCCCATGAAGGAATGTCCCCGTACTAAAAAATAAATAAATGGAGGTTTTATGGATAAAAACAACTTACAAACACATGAAGCGGTAAAACTTACACAGGAACTAATTCGGATTCCCAGCCACAAATATGTTGAGAACAGGGAATCGGAGGTAGCGGAATTCATTTATGACTATTGCAAAAGAAATGGCATAGAAGTCGAATTTCAGAAGGTGGAAGGAAAAAGACGAAATGTAATTGCAAGGCTTAGGGGAAACGGAACCGGGAAGAATTTAATTTTCAACGGTCATACGGATACTGTTCCACCCTATGAAATGGCAATTGAACCTTTCAGCGGGGAAATAAAGGATGGCTATGTTTTAGGAAGAGGAGCCAACGATATGAAGGGTGCCGTGGCTTGTATGATTACTGCCATGGTAAACATAAAAAACAAAGGCAATATTTTGGGAGGAGACATTATTTTGACCGCTGCGGTAGGGGAAGAAGAAAAAAGTGACGGAACAGAATATGTTGTAAAAAGCGGTATTACGGCAGACGGAGCAATTGTCGGAGAGCCTTCAAATTACGGATATGCACTTGGACATAGGGGCTTGGAGTGGCTTGAAATAAGGCTCGAAGGAAAAGTTGCCCACGGCGGAATTCCCGAATTAGGAATTAATGCTATTTCAAAGGCTGCAAAATTAATAAGGAAAATTGAAGAAGAGCTTATGCCTAAGCTTAAGGAAAGACAAAATGAATGGATGGGTCCATCTGTAATGAATTTCGGTCTTATAAAGGGAGGCACCCAGCCGAGCTCTGTTGCGGACAGCTGCGTAATACAAATAGACAGAAGGTATTTACCCGGAGAAGATGTAGAAGGCGTGATTAAAGAATACCAGGATATAATAGATGAATTAAAGGCAGAGGACCCTGAGTTCAAAGCCGAAATAATCAGGATGGATTCAAATATGATGGATGAATATGATCATGCGCCGTTAATTGCACAGCCGGATTCAGAAATAGCCAAGACAGTTTACAGGGTTTTAAAAGACTTCAATAATAAAGAACCTAATATAGAAAAAAGAAGAGGCTGGACTGATGCAGGCGTTCTTTCAACCTATGGTAAAATACCGACTGTTGTAACGGGACCCGGCGACTTAAAATATTCGCACGCCAAGGATGAAAAGATTCCTGTTGCAGATTTAGTTAATTATGTTGAAATTTACACTAAGATTGCTGAGGAATTTTGCAAATAGAAAGGAGAATCAGATGCTTGATATTAAAATCGTAAACGGAAAAATAATTGATGTTGTAAACAAAAAAATAATTGAAGGGGATATAGGCATCAAAGACGGAAAAATTACAGACATAGGCTCTGTACCTGCAGAAGCAAAGTTTGTAATTAATGCGGTCGGAAAACACGTATCGCCCGGATTTATTGACATTCATATGCATGAGGAGGACTTCACCCTCACAAAGAAGGAAGAGTATGATATATCGGATACAATGCTTAATATGGGAGTAACTACCTGCGCGGTTGGAAATTGCGGCAACAACAGACAGGGAATAGTTGAGCTTTATGATTTTATAAAAGAAAAAGGCAATCCCGTAAATTATCTGACGTATATCGGTCACAATTTTTTGAGAAGTGAAGTAGGAAACAATGACATATATAAAAAATCCTCTAAGGAGCAAATTGAAAAAATGCAGAAATTAGTTGCGGAAGCAATTGATTTCGGAGCTGTAGGCGTATCCTACGGATTAGAGTATTGTCCCGGAATAGATACGGAGGAAGCAATTGCAATAACCAAGGAAATCCGGGGAAGAGAGGATTTGCTCTTGGCTGCTCACTACAGAAAGGATGCAATCCATGCCTTGGATTCCATAGATGAAATGGCATATATAGGAAAAGAAACTAAAATACCATTCCAAATATCTCATTTGTCAAGCTGCAGTGCCTTTGGCAATATGACCGAAGCATTGGAACTTATACAAAAATTGGCGGACAGCGGCATTGATTTGATGGTGGATGCATATCCTTATGATGCTTTCAGTACTTATATAGGTTCTGCCGTATTTGATGACGGATGCCTTGAAACATGGAACAAAAGCTATGATGCGATAATGCTTACCGAGGAGCCTTTCAAGGGTATGTACTGTGACAAGGAATTATTTGAAAGGGCACGTAAAGAGTATCCTAAAATGTTGGCTGTTGCTTATGTTATGAATGAAGAAGAAATAATTGAAGCTTTAAATCATCCTTTAGTAATGGTAGCCAGTGACGGCATTTACAGAAACCATTCAGGTCATCCGAGAGGAGCTGGAACATTCCCGAGGGTCATAGGACGTTTTGCAAGGGATATGAAGGTTATGGAATTCTTTGATGCTATTTATAAAATGACCTATATGCCTGCAAAGAGATTAAAACTAAAAAATAAGGGAATATTAAAGGCTGGATATGATGCTGATATTACTATTTTTGACTATGATACCATAATCGATAAAGCAACATTCCGGGATCCGCAGGTAAAACCTGAAGGAATAGATTATGTAATAGTGGACGGCAAGGTTGCGGTAGAAAAAGGTAAAACAATCGGCAACACATATGGAAAATTCCTTAAAAGAGGAGAAGTCTAAGCAATAAAACGCTTGCACTGAGCATAAAGATATGTTAATATAATTTAAATTATGTTTAATAAATTAATAGGAGGGTTTATGGAAGAAAAGAAGAAAAAATTTAAGGTACCGCATACGTATGTACTTTTATTTGCACTGATTATCATTATGGCACTATTAACTTATGTAATTCCGGCAGGGCAGTATCAAAAAATTGAGGGACCAGAAGGAAGAATGATTGTCGACCCAAACTCATATACAAGTGTCGATTCAAATCCGGCTAAGCCCTTTGATATTTTAAAAGCATTTCCTAAAGGACTTGCAGCAGCCCAGAGTATTGTATTCTTTATATTCATAGTTGGAGGCTCTTTTAATATAGTTAACCAGACGGGAGCCATAGAAGCGGGAATAGGCAAGGTAGCCCTAAGCTTGAAAGGCAAAGAGGTTCTGATGATTCCTATAATAGTATTTATATTCTCTCTTGGAGGAGCTACCATAGGAATGGCGGAGGAGGCAATTGTATTTGTGCCCATAGGAATTGCTTTGGCAAGAGCCTTGGGATATGATGCAGTTACAGGAATGGCAATAGTTGCTCTTGGAGCTGCGGCAGGATTTACATCGGGCTTCATGAATCCTTTTACGGTAGGAGTAGCTCAGGGAATTGCCGGAATTGAACCTATGTTTTCCGGTATGGGCTTAAGGCTTATCATTTGGGTTTGTACATTGATATTGGTTATCGGTTATATTTACAGATATGCAAATAAGGTTAAAAAAGATATGAAGAACAGCTATGTGTATGAACTTGAAATGCAGGAAAAAGATATGGCGATTGATATGAGTACTATCAGAAAAATGAACAATAAAGATATATTGGTTCTTTTAATCTTTGCGGTAGGTATGGGTGTATTAGTTTTCGGTGTATTTAAGTATGAATGGTACATTACGGAAATCGCCGCAATATTCCTTGCAATAGGTATATTCTCGGGTATTGCTGCGGGCATGAATTTAGATGATATTGCAAAACACTTTATTATCGGTGCCAAAGATATGACAACGGGAGCTTTGGTTGTCGGTCTTGCAAGAGGACTGCTTGTAGTAATGGAAGGTGCCGTTATAATTGATACAATCGTATATGGCTTGGCAGCGGCAATTTCTCAGTTGCCAAAGACTATAAGTGCTATAGGAATGCTTTTAGTTCAATCATTCTTGAACTTCATTATTCCGTCGGGTTCAGGTCTTGCGGCTACAACAATGCCTATAATGTCACCACTTGCAGATGTTATTGGTGTTACAAGACAGACTGCTGTACTTGCTTACCAATTTGGTGATGGTATAACAAACTCACTCATTCCGACATCGGGAGTGTTGATGGCAAACTTGTCAATAGCAAAAATAAAATACGAAGAATGGTTTAAATTTGTAGGTCCTTTGATGATTTTATGGACACTCTTAGGATGTATATTCATGGTAATAGCAGTAATGATAGGATACGGACCGTATTAGAGATGTCCTGTAAACCATGCTTTTCAGACCAAAGAGAGAGAAAAACAGGGTAGGGCATTCGCAACAAAATCACAATGTATGCAACCAAAGCGAGAAAATACATTGTGAATATGATTTCGAAATGCGTAAAAAATAATAAATGCTCCTCAATTTGAGGAGCATTTATAATAGTGTGGGACTCACCTTTACCATAGGGTTAATCTCTGCCGGAAAAGGAATTTCCCCGGGTTTATCGGGACACACCGAAAAGGTACGAATATGGAGGTTAAATTGGACAGAATCAGATGTGAAAAATTAAAAGAAAAAATAATGAGCCCCGAAGATGCGGCAAAACTGATTAATGACGGAGATTTTATCGGAACTTCAGGATTTACACCTGCAGGTTACCCAAAGGCTGTTCCTATGGCGCTGGCAAAGAGAGTTGATCAAGGTGAAAGAATTCAAATAGATTTAATGACGGGTGCATCGGTAGGACCCGAGCTTGACGGTTTATTGTCGGAGAGGGGGATTATAAGAAGAAGATACCCATATCAAACTAATTCCACGCTAAGAAATGCCATTAACAATGATAATGTTAAGTATAATGACATGCATTTAAGCCATTCAGCCCAATATTTAAAATATGGATTTTTAGGGACTATGGACATAGCCATAATTGAAGCAGTTGCCATAACAGAGGAAGCCGGAATAGTACCGTCAACTTCCGTAGGCAATTCCAATATCTTCATTGAATGCGCGAAAAAAATAATTGTTGAAATAAATACATCACAACCCATAGAATTAGAAGGAGTTCACGATATTTACTCCCCCGTAAATCCTCCCGAAAGAGAGAAAATTAATATAAATAAAGCTTCTGACAGAATAGGAACTCCGTACATACCGTGTGATATGGATAAAATAGCTGCAATCGTTATTACCGGCATACCGGATAAAGCAAGTAATGTTGCGGCAATTGATGACGTGTCAAGGCGAATGGCGGAGAACCTAATAGGATTTTTGGAATCGGAAGTTGAAATGGGAAGATTGCCGGAAAATCTGCTTCCTCTTCAATCGGGCGTAGGAAGCGTGGCAAATGCAGTATTAGGGGGCTTGTGCAATTCAAAATTTACGGATTTAAATGTTTATTCAGAAGTTTTGCAGGATTCGGTGATAGATTTGATGGACTGTGGAAAAATCAAAACGGCATCCGCAACATCCCTTACCATTTCACCCGAAAGAATGAATGATTTTAAAGCAAACTTTTCTAAATATAAAAGTCATATTATTCTAAGACCCGAAGAAATAAGCAACAATCCGGAGATTATAAGAAGGCTTGGGGTTATTTCAATGAACACTGCAATTGAAGCAGATATTTACGGTCATGTAAATTCGACCCATATTATGGGAAGCAAAATTATGAATGGCATCGGAGGCTCCGGCGATTTTACACGAAATGCATATATTTCTATATTTACCACAGCTTCTACAGCCAGGGACGGAAAAATTTCATCAATTGTGCCCATGGTGTCTCATGTCGACCATACGGAACATGATGTAATGGTAATTGTAACAGAAAATGGAGTGGCAGATTTAAGAGGATTATCTCCAAAGGAGAGAGCTGAAAAGATTATTGAAAACTGCGCTCATGAAGATTTTAAGGAAATGCTATGGGATTATTTCAAAAGGGCAAAAGAAGCAACAAATACCAGCCATTCGCCTCACTTGTTAAATGAGGCTCTGTCATGGCACGAAAGATATATAAAAACAGGAAGTATGCAAAAGGGACATTAAGTCCCTTTTGCATACTTCTTATTTTTCCGCGCGATCAAATTCGCATTTTATATCTTCGTATAATTTCGGGTCTTGAATAACTTTTGCAGCTGTCAATACCAATGCTGCTATTGTATTCTTCATCTGTTCCTTTGCATAGTCCTTCAATGTGCTTGCCGCTAATTCTCTTGTATGACCGGCAATAGACTTATCGTTCGTTACATCAAAATACGGATGAATTGTAGGGCATACTTGGCTTACCTGACCCGCATCGATTGAACCGGTATTTTTTGAAGGTTCGCTCATTACAATTCCCGCAATTTCGTAAATCGTATCGTTGAATACATTTGATAGAGTTTGATTGGTAACCATGTTGTCGTAATTAAATTCAAATTTTGTAATTTTAAGTTCGGTGCCTGTTGCCAAAGCAGCTCCGCGGGCACAATTTTTAACCTTTTCCAAGAGTTCCATGTTATATGTCTTGGTTGTGGAACGAACATAGTACTGTACTTTTGCATAATCGGGAACAATATTGGCTGCTTTGCCGCCTTCAATAATAACACCATGTACTCTTGAATCACTTCTCATATGCTCTCTTAAAGCATTTATACCGTTGAATGTTTGGATGGCACCGTCTAAAGCATTTATTCCTTTTTCCGGAGCAGCTGCAGCGTGAGCTGTTTTTCCGAAAAATTCAAATTGTACAGGCTCTAAGGCAAGAGATGTGCCGCTTTTGGTATACTCGCTGCCCGGATGTGCCATCATCGCTATATCGACGTCATCAAATTCATGATTTTCAACATATGTAACCTTAGCTCCGCTTGTTTCTTCGGCAGGAGTACCAAAAACAATTACAGTTCCGCCGATTTCATCTATTATTTGTTTTAAAACAATACCTGCACCTGTTGATACAGCTCCCAATATGTTATGTCCGCAACCATGTCCGATTCCCGGCAGGGCATCGTATTCAGCCATGTAAGCTATGGTAAGTCCTTCTTTTTTTCCTTTATAAACGGCTTTAAAACCGGTTTCAACACCTGAAAAGTTTTCTTCAACATCAAAACCGTATTTTCTCAAAATATCGGTATGCAGCCTGCATGCTTTGAATTCTTGATAACCAAGTTCCGGATTGTTGTAAATTTCAAGGCTCAGCTTATTTAGATCATTTGTAATCACATCAATGAATTCCATTACCTTATTTTTCATATTGCCTCCTGTTAATTATAAAATATTATACTTTTGTACATAAATATACTAACATTATTAAAAATATCTGTCAAACTTATTTCTTTTCGGCAGCAATGAAAAGTAATTTATTTGCAAGTTTCTGCATATCTTAATTAGTACCTTTATAATTAAATATCATCAATCAGGTATATATTGAAAATATATCTTTAAAAAGTATCGATTAAATGATAAAATATACTTAATTGATAGAGAAAGGGTGAAATAATGGAATATCAATTAAAAATAAACATGCTGCTGGATGAATTGACATCAAGTTTAAAGGGAACAGTACTTAAAGATGAATTGTTAAAAAACCACACTTATTTTAAAATCGGAGGTCCGGCAAGCATATTTGCTGTACCGGAAGATACTGATGACTTAAAACGAGCGTTAAAGCTGATAAAGAAATATGAAATAGATTATTTTATTATAGGTAACGGAACAAATCTCTTGGTTTCAGACGAAGGCTTTAGAGGAGCAATCGTAAAAATCGGAGAAAAATTCAATAAAATCAAAAGAGACGGAAATAGAGTGACGGCAGGAGCCGGAGTTCTTTTGTCCTCCTTGGCAAAATATTTGGCGAAGGAAGGCTTGGCTGGGTTTGAATTTGCCAGCGGCATACCCGGATATTTGGGGGGAGCCGTTCCCATGAATGCAGGCGCTTACGGCGGAGAAATGAAGGATGTAATATCAATGGTTAAATGTATGGATAACGAGGGCAATATTCATGAATTTTCTAATGAAGATATGGAATTTACATACAGACATACCAAGATATCCGATTCGGAGTACATTGTACTTGAAGCGGAGCTTCTGTTAACTCCCGGCAGGGAAGAGGATATAATGTCAGTCATAAAAGAACTTAATGAAAAAAGAATATCAAAGCAGCCTTTAAGCTTACCAAGTGCCGGCAGCACATTTAAGAGGCCTGCTAACGGTTATGCGTCAAAGCTGATAGAGGATGCGGGACTTAAGGGACTTAGATACAAGGGTGCAATGGTTTCAGACAAACACAGCGGTTTTATCGTAAGCTGTGATGATGCATGCTGTGAAGATGTTTTAGAGCTTATGCGCATAGTTATCAGTACGGTATATGACAAGTTCGGAATAAAATTAGAGCCGGAAATAAAAATGATAGGAATAAAGCTATAGGTATCAGAATGGCGAATACATTAAAATTGTCAACAAGGAAGTTAAAATGAAATTAAAAGCGGATTATCACATACATTCCACATATTCTAAGCATAATCACGGGAAATCATCAATTGAAGAAATAGCGGAAAGAGCCTATGAAATGGGGTTAGAGGAAATAGCCATTACCGATCATGGTCCTGCTCATTATTTGTTCGGTATTCGAAGAAGCTTAATAAGTGAAGCTAAGAATATTGTGGTTGAAATGAGAAAAAAATATCCAAACTTAAAGATATTGTATGGTGTTGAAGCCAACATATTGGATTATAACGGAACTACGGATATTGACGGTGAAATTTTGAAGCATTGCGATATAATATTATGCGGTTTTCACTTGGCGGCATCATATACATCGGCAAGTGATTTTTGGAATTTCATTGTTAAGAATAAATTTGCAAAAAATAATGAAAAGCTTTATAAAGAAATGGTTGAGAAAAATACTCAGGCAGTTGTTAATGCCATGAATAGATATAATATCAATATTTTGACTCATCCAGGGGACAAAATACCGCTGAATATTGATAAAATTGCACAAGCTGCAGAAAAAACAAATACACTGCTTGAAATAAACAACAGTCACGGGCATTTAAACAGGGATGAAATTAAAATTGCGGCAAAATATAATGTACAATTTGTAATCAACAGCGATTCACACATTAAGGACAATGTCGGAAGCTGTGAAAATGCACTGAAAGCTGCCTTAGAAGCAGGAATTGACTTAAAAAGAATAATAAATTTAAAAAACTAAAGGAGGAGGAAATGGAGTTAGTAATCATAACAGGCATGTCGGGAGCCGGAAAAAGCCA
>DAIMMU010000043.1:0-15661 GCA_036720515.1 Sedimentibacter sp. | reverse complement strand
CAATTGTTATGAAGAAAAAAACACACCATAAGATATCTTATGATGCGTTTTACATTAAAATTTTATTTTTTAATTACCTCCATAATTATTTCAGCGGCTAACTTAGCATCCGCTTTTCCTTTTGTTTCCTTCATTATATATCCGATGATGGATTTTAATGCTTTTTCTTTACCCTCAAGATAGGATTTGACTGCCTCGGCGTTCTCATTGACTGCTCTTATACAAATTTCCCTTAACTGCGGCTCGTCAATTCCCTGCATATCCTTTTCCGATAAAAATTCGCTTGCGGGCTTGCCTGAATCAAGCATTTGCTCAAGAGTATTGCTTGCCATGCTTGATGTAATTTTTTTGTTTTCAATCAACGTAATCAGCTGTCCAAGATACTCAGGCGGAATGGAAATTCTGCATTCTTCCTTTTCGGAATCCGTCGTTAATCTTCTGAATATTTGACTTAATATATAGTTTGATGCTAACTTTTTATTTGTCGAATCCTTACTTGCTTCCTCATAGTATTCGGCTATCTTTTTGTATTTTATCAAAAGCTCCGCATCATCCTTGGGAAGACCGTATTCATTTACAAAGACAGCCATTTTTTCGTCGGGAAGCTGTGGCAGCTCATTTTTTAATTTTCTTATCTCTTCTTCCGAAACTGAAATTGTAACCAAATCGGGATCTCTGAAATATCTGTAGTCATCGGCGTCTTCTTTTCCTCTCATACTCTCGGTAATGTTAAGGTCGGAATCATATCTTCTTGTTTCCTGTTCTATTTTACCGCCGCTTTCAATAATATCAACATGCCTGTTAAACTCATATTCCATTGCCTTTGCTATGAAGTTAAGAGAGTTCATATTTTTTATTTCTGTTCTTGTTCCAAGCTTTTCTTCTCCCTTTTCCCTGACCGATATGTTAACATCGCATCTTAAGGAGCCTTCCTGCATCTTCACATCCGATACACATATATATTTCATAATTAACCTTAATTTTTCAATATATTCCACAGCTTCATCAATGGTTCTGAAGTCCGGCTCTGTTACAATTTCAATAAGGGGAACCCCTCCTCTGTTGTAATCAATATAAGTGTCTCCTCTTTCATGGACTAATTTTCCCGCATCTTCTTCTATGTGTATCCTGTTAATATTAATATTTCTCCCCGAAGATAATTTGATAAATCCTTCGTAGCATAGAGGCATGTCAAATTGAGATATTTGATATGCTTTGGGCAAGTCCGGATAAACATAATTCTTTCGGTCCATTTTTGAAATATTTCTTATTTTGCAGTTAGTGGCAAGCCCTGCCTTTACAGCATATTCCACAACCTTTTTATTAAGCTTAGGAAGAGTACCCGGCATTCCCATGCATATAGGACAGCAATGAGTGTTAGGCTCACCTCCGAATTCAGTCGTACATTGGCAGAAAATTTTTGTTTTTGTGGATAATTCTATATGTGTTTCAAGTCCGGCAACCAATTCATATTTCATAGTATCACCTCCTGTCGCCCGGCAGTGGGGACATTGACGGTGAAATGTCCCTTTTTGCTTGTACTTCATATTGATAAGCCGCATTTAACACTTTATAATCTTCAAAGCTGTTGCCGATTATCTGCATGCCTATGGGCATTTTGTCGCTGTCAAAGCCGCATGGTATAGAAATTGCGGGAAGCCCTGCAATATTAACAGGAACGGTGCATATGTCCATCATATATGTTTCAATAGGGTCTTTTAAGGCTTCTCCCTTTTTATACGCTGTTACAGGTGTCGAAGGAGTAAGAATAACATCACACTTTTCAAATATTTTCTTAAAATCCAAAATAATAGAGCCTCTTAAATTTTGCGCTTTTTTATAATAGGCATCATAATAACCTGAACTAAGAACATACGTGCCAAGCATTATTCTTCTTTTAACTTCTCTGCCAAATCCCTCGCTTCTTGTTTTGCATATCATTTCATTTATATCTTTGTAGCTGTTTGTTTTATATCCGTATCTAATACCGTCAAACCTGCCTAAATTAGATGAAGCTTCGGCACAGGAAATTATAAAATAAACGGGCAGAACAGTTTTAAGCTTCGGCATTTCAAAATGTATTATTTCGGCACCTAATTCTTCATAAATATTTATTGCATCTTCGATGGATCTTTTTATATCTTCTCTTATTCCTTCAAAAAATTCCTTTGCAACTCCTATTTTAAGTCCTTTAATGCTTTTGTTTAATTTATCATGGGTGCTGATTTTGCTTCCCGATGATGTAGAGTCCTTAGAGTCATATACGGATAGAGTATCGTATATTATTGATGCGTCCTCCACAGAATCGGTTATGGGACCTACCTGGTCTAAGCTTGATGCATATGCAACCACTCCATACCTTGAAACAGTGCCGTATGTCGGCTTAAAACCCACCAATCCGCAAAATGCCGCGGGCTGTCTTATGGAGCCTCCCGTGTCGGAGCCTAAACCAAATACCGCCATATTACCAGCCACAGAAGCTGCCGCTCCTCCCGAGCTGCCTCCTGCAACACATTCGGTGTTAACAGGATTTAATGTTACCCCGAAACATGAGGTCTCACAGGAGGAACCCATGGCAAATTCATCCATATTGGTTTTGCCTAAAAGCACTGAATTTTGTTTTTTTAATATTTCCCAAACCGTTGCATCAAAAATAGGATAATAGCCTCGAAGAATTTTAGAACAGCATGTGGTTTCTATGTTCTTTGTTGATATATTATCCTTAAGGGACATAGGAATACCTTCCAAAGGCATTAATTTTTGACCCAGTGAAATTTTCTCGTCAACAATTTTCGCAGTTTTCAACGCTTCGTCACCGGTTACATTAACATACGCATTTAAAACCGGATTTTGCTTTTCTATGCTGCTTAAATATTTTCCTGTTAATTCAACGCATGAAATTTGTTTAGTTTCCAATAAATTTTGTATATATTTAATCCTGCTCAATTTTTCACCCCCTAAGGCTCTTCCTGATTACGAAATAACCGTTTTCTCCGCCTTCTCTGTTCCTTAAAATTTCATCTCTTTCATAGGATTCTAATACAATATCTTCATTGAATGCATTTGCAATACTGTTGATTTTTTCAAATTCAACAATCTCATCCTCGGCTGAAGCGATTGCATCCGCATACTCTATTATGCTTGACATATCCAAAGTAAGCTTATCAATTTCGTCATCTTCTACCGATAGTTTAGCAAGCTTTGCAATTTTTAAAACTTCCTCTTTACTTATCATTTTTCCCACCTACCTTAATTTTATATGAACTTCTCTCAATTGCTGCTCCGTAACCTCACACGGCGCATTTGTCAGTAAATCCTGAGCATTATTGTTCATTGGGAATGCTATAACCTCTCTTATATTTTCCTCACCTGTAAGGAGCATTATTATTCTGTCAATTCCGGGAGCCATGCCTGCATGCGGCGGTGCCCCGTATTTAAATGCATTGAACAAGGATGTAAATTTAGTTTTCAGTTCCTCTTCCGTATATCCGGCTATTTCAAATGCTTTAATCATTATATCCACATCATGGTTTCTTACCGCACCGGATGAAAGTTCGATTCCGTTACATACAATATCATACTGATAGGCTACAATGTCAAGAGGGTCTTTTTCCGTTAAAGCTTCCAATCCTCCCTGAGGCATTGAGAAAGGGTTGTGTGTAAATGCCGTGCTGCCTGTCTTTTCATCTATCTCATACATAGGAAAATCAACTATAAAGCACATTTCAAATTTGCTTTCATCTGTTAATTTCAATCTTTTTGAAAGCTCCGTCCTTATTTGCCCCGCAAGCTTTGGTGCATATTCCTTTGTATCCGCTATAAAAAACAATACGCATCCCGGCTTTAACTGTGCTCTTTCGGCTAAAGAAATTCTGTTTGCTTCAGAAAGAAATTTATCAATGGGACCATAATATTTCATTTCATCATCAACCTTTATATACCCAAGTCCCTTCATGCCTATTTTTAATGCAAATTCAAACATGTTTTCAAAAAAAGTCTTTGACTGGGATGAGCAATCAGGAACATTTATTGCTCTGACCGTTTTCTTTCTGAAGGGTGCAAAATCCGTTTCCTCAAACATATCACTTATATCTATTATTTCCAATGGATTCCTTAAATCCGGTTTGTCCGAGCCGTATTTAAGCATTGCCTCTTCGTAAGAAATTCTTTTAAACGGAGGTTTTGAAACTTCCTTGTCTGAAAATTTAACAAATGTTTCGTACAGCACCTCTTCAGCAACAGACAAAACATCCTCCTGAGTTGCAAATGACATTTCAAAATCCAACTGATAAAATTCTCCCGGTGAGCGGTCTGCCCTTGCATCTTCGTCCCTAAAGCAAGGAGCTATCTGGAAGTATTTATCAAAACCCGAAACCATCAAAAGCTGCTTAAACATCTGAGGAGCCTGTGGCAGTGCATAAAATTTCCCCGGATGCTTCCTGCTTGGTATAATATAATCTCTTGCACCTTCCGGAGAAGAAGATGTTAATATCGGTGTTTGAATTTCCAAAAATCCAAGCTCTGTCATTTTGCTTCTTAAATATGATATTACTTGTGAGCGAAGTATTATGTTCTTTTGAACTTCCTTATTTCTTAAATCCAAAAATCTGTATTTTAACCTTAAATCCTCTTTTGTTTCCTTGGATGATGTTATTTCAAAAGGAAGAGATTCCCTTACCTTTCCTAACACCGTTATGGATTCCGCTTCAACTTCAACAGTCCCTGTATCAAGTCTGTCATTAATTGTGTCTTCATCTCTTTTAATTACGGTTCCGGTAATACGAATTGCACTTTCCTTGGATATCCCCTCCAGCAATGCTTCATCTTCAACAACCGCCTGTAAAATGCCATATTGGTCTCTTAAGTCTAAAAACTTAACTCCTCCGTGGTCTCTCACATTCTCAAGCCATCCTGATACCCTCACAGATTCTCCGATATTTTTCTCTCTTATTTCTCCGCATGTGTGAGTGCGGTACTCATTCGCTTTTAACATAATTATTATCCTTCCTTTATAAATTATCAGTCTAATCACACAAATTTATTCACTCCCTTTGGTCGCATAAATTTGGTGTTCATTGCGGTTGACCTACCGGCCATTTCTCTGAAAAACGCTCTGAGAAGTGGGGTTATGGCATACAAAAACTCCTCCATCCCTGCAAAGGGACGAAGGAGTTATAAATCATTCGCGGTACCACCCTAATTAGCATATATTCACATATAGGCTCACTCGAAAGACACTGACATGTCTTTGCCGCTTTATCGCTCGGTTGCGTTTGAGCCTACTCTTGCATATGCAATTTGGGTCAAAAGCTCAGGGATGTTCTTCCTTTAAAATCATTGTAATAGACTCTCACCAACGCTATCTCTCTTAGACGCTGATTAAAAAGTACTCTTCCCATCATCGCTGAATATGTGTTTTACTTGTTTTTTATTATTATATCCAAATTAAATCGTTTGTCAAGATATTAATTTAAAAAATTTTTTCATCAATTAAGAAAAAAGCCTCAAGAATATGAGGCCGCTATATTTCCATAACGCTTAAAAATGCTTGCTTAACTATAGCTTTATACGGCGATATTAATTCAACTATAAGCAATGTAGGCTCGATACAATCATGGGTTGAAATAAAGATTCCTCCGAATGATGCGGTAGCCGGAGTTTGATTATTCAGAATTTCAGGCATGAAGTAAGTAAACACATCCTTCCTGCTATTGGAACATATTGTCTCAATACTTAGTGATAAGTTGCTTCTGCAATCATCCGAACAATTAATTCCGCATATATTTGCACTAAAAAAAATTTGAAAGCATTTTTTAGGAGCTAATATAATTTTTGAATCATCGCAAAAATCATGAGAGATACAATCGCCTTCTTTATGCTCACATTGCCACCTGAAATAATCTTCTGACCTCAACCTGCCGCAAATTCCCGAAAAAATTGCTGAACATCTTATTGTTGGAGGTCCTGCAGGTCCTGTTGCTCCTGGCGGCCCTGTTGCCCCGGGCTTTCCTGCCGGTCCTGTTGCCCCGGCGGGTCCTGTTGCTCCTGGCTTTCCCGTCTTTCCCGGCGGTCCCGGCTTTCCCGGCACTCCTGGCTTTCCCAGCGGTCCTGTTGCCCCGGTGACACCCCCGGGGGCACCGGTTGGTCCGGCAGGACCCATTGGACCCATGGGTCCTGTAGGTCCTACATTCGGATATTCAATTGAGTCTATGACCTTATCCATTTTTCCTTTCAGAAATATTTGATTTTGAATTATACTGTCCATCAACTGCGTAATACTTTTATTAACTTCTAAAAGCTGCTCAACGGTAACATCCATACCGTCACTGCAAGGCAGAGTTCCTAAAATATATTGGAGCTTTTCTCCCTCTGCATTGATAATATGGCTGAGTCCTAATTCTTCCATAGCTATGGATGTCAGTATCATATTTAAAGCATCATCCCTGGTTATTTCAGGCTTAGGTGGAAATGTTGGCTGTGACATTGCTTACCTCCCTCAGATTATTACCTTCTTCTTTTAATCTGCGCATTGCAAAATAATTTCTATTGTAAAGAACAGCAGGGGAATCCGGCTTATAGTCAGCAGCTATCTCATTGTAACCTTCAGCCCTGTCATAATCTCCTAACTTATCATAGCATACGACCAACTCCATGCATGGAATATAATCCCAGAAATCATGTTGTATAAACCCCCATGTTTGTGGTTTTTCTAATTTAAGTGCCGTTTCAAACCAAAAGGCTGCTTGCTTAAATTTTCCCTTATTTTTAAAATAATAACCTAATTGGCAACACAACTCGGCTCTCGGTACATCGTAACTAAAGCTCTGAAGCATTGCCAATACTGCTTTTTCTTCCTCTCCACACATAAGATAGCATTTTGCTGTTTCGCCGCATGCAGCTATATTATCTTCAATCCATCCGTGACCTTCTTCCAAAAATATATTAAACTGAATTGAGGCATCTTCGTATTTTCCGTTATCTTTCAATTCTCTCGCATAATAATATTTTCCGCGCGGAGTAAGCTTGGTCCCATTTTTTAAAAGATTTTCATATATACGAAGGTTTCTGCCGCTGTAGGAACTTGATTTCTTTGTATGAGTTATGCATATATCTGAATTTATAATATTTCCCTCTATCGCCAAATATTCATGCACCGGCTCATGCCATTTGAAGTTTCTGCTTCTTTTTGTAAGACGTTCTCTGTAATAAGAAAAAAGCACCTTGTCCTGACTGTCGAACCCGGTGTTATATTTCATCATAACAGCATCAACATCGGATGAAAGCGACTCTTTCAAGCTTATAAACTTGAGCTTATCCTCAGGTAATATCAGGTCATCAGCATCCATCCATAGTATATAATCCATTGTAGCTTTTGAATATGAGTAGTTTCTGGCAAGAGAAAAATCATCAACCCATTTAAAATTATATATTTTATTTGTAAACTTTAAGGCTTCCTGTTTTGTATTGTCATCAGACCCTGTATCTACAATAATAATTTCGTCTACAATATCCTTAACACTGCCGAGACATGTTGTCAGAGTGTTTTCTTCATTTTTTACAATCATACAAAGACTGATTGTCTGCAGTTAATCACCTCTGAAAATTATTTGTTACTCTTAGAATATGGTAATTTAAGCGATTTGTTACAAATTGGCTGAATATGTTATGCCCTGTAATAGTCAGTAACATTTTGTCTTAATGGGAATAACATATAAATAGCGTAAAAACAATACAAGCATAGCAAAATCGTTTTGCAAATATATAAGGAGGCAAGATAATATGTCACAACCCAATTTTCCAATTATAGACCCGCCAATAACCCGTGAAGATGCCGTAAATCAAATTTTAGCATCCATTGCCATGGAAGAACTTGGCTTAAGTCATATACTCAATACAGAAGGTGAGAAGCTTCAATACATCTTAGGAACCATTCCCGGATTAAGCGGTCCCCCTGCAACTGTTGAAGATGTACTATCAGCAAATGAAAGTATAAGATCGATGTTAGACAGCGTTGCACAAAATCAGCTGTTTTTTAAAACTAAAATGCAAAATGCTCTTTCTTCTTCCGAAATGCAGGGAGCTGCAGGACCTACAGGTGCTACGGGAGCCACAGGACCTTCAGGAGGTCCCACCGGAGCAACGGGTGCCATAGGTGCCACAGGTGCCACAGGTGCCACGGGTGCTGCAGGTGCCGTAGGGGCTACCGGAGATACAGGTCCTGCGGGAGCAACTGGTCCTACGGGAGCTACAGGTGCTACAGGTGCGCAGGGTGTCGCAGGAGCTGTTGGAGCTATAGGAGCTGTAGGGGCTACAGGCGCTACAGGCGCCACGGGTGCCACAGGTGCCACAGGCTCCGTAGGACCTACGGGACCTGCAGGCCCAACAGGTGCTGCGGGAGCTGCAGGTACACCGGGAGCCGTCGGCCCTACTGGAGCTACCGGAACTGCAGGTGCAACTGGTCCTGTCGGACCGACCGGAACAAATGTTACTGATACGACTGCTTTTGCAGCAAATGTTACGGGCGCCACGCTTAATGTTATATTGGGCGGAGTATCGGTACCATTGCCTAATAATCAGATACTGCCTGCCGGAATAACCGCTGATACGGCAAATGAGGTTTTCACAATTGATACTGAGGGACGTTACCGTATCTCTTACCATGTAAATGTAACTGTCGCTTTGATTATGGGAACAAGAATACTAATTAACGGAACAGGTGTTGTTCAATCCACAGTAAGCTCTTTGGTAGGTCTTTCATCTTTCACTAACGAAATACTCATAGACATATCATCCGGAGATACCGTATCCCTTCAATTGTTTGGATTAACCGGTCCTGCCATTCTTTTAGGGGATTCGGTTGGTGCATCTCTAATGATTATGCGTTTGAGTTAGGGGGTGCAACTATGTCACTGCCTAATTTTCCAAGCACACCTTCTATCGACAGAAGAGATGCAATAAATATGATATTATCCTCCATTGCTATGGAGGAATTGGGAATCAGCCATATTCTTAATGCTGAAGGGGAAAAGCTTCAGTTTATATTAGGAACACTTCCCGGTCTTACAGGGGGCAATCCCACAATTGAAGATGTCTTAGATGCAAATGAAAGCGTTCATGATGTATTAGACAGCACTGTACAAAGTCAGCTGCTTTTAAATGCTAAAATGTTTTCTGCCCTTAATGCACCGGTTATAACCGGTGTAACAGGTGCTACAGGCGCTACAGGTGCAACGGGTCCAGCCGAAGGCGAAACAGGACCGGCGGGTGCTGCGGGCGCTACAGGCGCTACAGGTGCTACAGGTACTACGGGTGCCACAGGAAGCATCGGTCCCCGGGGACCGGTAGGAACAACAGGACCCACGGGAGCACCAGGCTCAGCCGGTTCTGCCGGAATTACCGGTGCCGCAGGTTCTACCGGTCCAACAGGTCCTACGGGAACTGCCGGTTCCGCAGGCTCCGTTGGTTCTCAAGGGCCAATCGGTCCCACAGGAGCAACCGGTCCTGACGGTGCAACAGGTCCGGACGGAGTTGCCGGGAATACCGGTCCCGGCGGACCTGCGGGAGCAATAGGTCCCACCGGTCCAACAGGTGCTGACGGTCCTAACCTAAGCTCTACAGCCGGTTATGCGGCAAACACAACGGGAGCTCTAATATCCGTATTAGTGGCGGGAACAAATATATCGCTTCCAAATGTACAAATTTTATCTCCTGATATTGTCCCTAACGGTGATGATACTGAATTCACAGTTAATACCTTCGGCCGCTACAGGATTTCCTACCACATTAATACAACCGCATCGCTGCTGTTAGGCTCCAGACTTAGAATAAACGGCTCACCTTACACTGCGTCCGTAATAAAACCGGTAATTTCTCTGTCCAGTT
This sequence comes from Sedimentibacter sp., assembly GCA_036720515.1. GTDB lineage: Bacteria > Bacillota > Clostridia > Tissierellales > Sedimentibacteraceae > Sedimentibacter. Next base: position 5,779 of record DAIMMU010000043.1, on the reverse strand, counting down.
TTTACAATGAAATTGAGATAGATCTGCCTGCCGGTTCAACAATATCTCTTCAGATGTTTGCTCCGCTTTTAATAGGTGCGGCAACACTGATAAGCAACGGATGCGGAGCCTCACTGTTAATTATTAGATTAAGCTAAACGAATTAAGAAGTCGGATTATTCCGGGTTCCAAACAAAATTCAAAATATATAAAAATACCACTTCCGGTTAAAGAAGTGGTATTTTTATAGTAATTCCATTATATATCATCCTTAATATACTCCATAATAACGTCATTGTTGTTCATATAATCATGAATTTCCGGCTCAATATCTATATCCGGTGAGATGGTAGCAGCACCGTCTTTTGTCATTTGAAAATACTTAACGGAATAATAAACCGGAATCTTTAAATTAGGCAGTTTGAAACTTTTAATTTCTCCATAGCTGTTTGGAGACCCTCCGGTGCCTTCCCCAACTATAGTAACAGGAACCTTTTCTTTAATATCTATAACTGCCATCACGCCTGAGGAAATTGTCCGTCTGCCTGTAATTACATATATCTTCATTTGAGGATTATCTGAAGCTAATTTTTGAATGCTTTCTAAAAACGGATTGATTATGGTTGAATTTCCGCCGATATTGTGCCTTAAATCAATAACAAACTTCTCAATATCATAATCCTTTATAGATTCAAACATTTTATCATTAAAATCTTTAAACGTACTTTTCATATTTGTACATAAATTGTACTTAAAGTATAAGACTTTATCGTCATTCAAATATTCATACCAATAAAAACTTTCTCTATACTGGTCAAACATATAAACATTTCTTTCTTGTTTGGCTGCACTGACAAAATTTACTTTTTCGCAATATCCAAAAATATCAATTTCTTTTTTAATGATTTCACCGTTTAAGGTTTCAAATTCAAATTCTGTTTTTTCCTCATCGGGAATAATCCCCAACCCGTTCATACATATCGGAAGCTTCAGGTAATCAGGAATTTTCTCCTTTGCCCAATATTCATTTTCATAAGAAATCAAAGCCTTAAGCTCCTCGGTTATTATATCTATATCTATGCCATTTATTTTTTTAACCTTAGTAAACACTATATCTTCATAACTTTTATCGGCATCAATTACATAAATGCCGTCATTGAAACAATAAAATTCAAGCGGATAGATAAATCCGTCCCAATAATCCATAACCGTGTGCGCATCGCCTATTGATGCAACTATTTTGTTCATTTCCACAAAAACTTGTTTATTTGTAAGTTCCCCCACTGCAGATATCAGCGTATCGACGTTATCATCAAATTCTTCTTTTGTAATATTGTGAAATAAATTTTTATGCTTATCTGTCAATTGCTTTCTGAAAAAATTAATATCTTCTATTAGCAGCTCATTTCTTTTTTCATTTGTATAATCACTGCTTAATATAATATTTCTGTTATCCTCACTGCCTATTTTCTCGGTTTTCTCACTGCTGTTTGGCTCACTGCCGATTTTCTCGGTTTTCTCACTGCTGTTTGGCTCATTGCTGATTTTCTCACTGCCGTTTGTCCCAATGCTGCATGAGGATAATAACATTATAATCATCGCTAATAATAGTAATAAAAATTTTTTGTTTATTTTCAACTTTCGCCTCCATATACTAAAAATCAGTTATAACCTTTTTATACTCGTTTCTCTGTCAATTCTAAAAGTCTTCATATCCTTCCCTTTTCATTTCATACAATATATCCTTAGGTAAGTTCCGGAAATTTCTCAATCTATAGTTTGTTACTATTAATCCAATCCATTACAGACACTGCTGCCTGCGCAGATGTTATTGGATTTTTCATATCTGTTTGAATGAAAAAATTGTTTATTACCTTGCCGCCTTTAGCACTTACACGTTTTTCAATTGAATCGTATAAAGAATTCGGAGTTCAAGTTTTTTAAGTTGGCCATTTACTGCTTTTGAAATTTCCTTTGCTACAGTTTCTGTATTACCGGTTCTTGAATAATACAAAACTAAATTATTCATTGTTGTTACCTCCTTAAAGATAAATCATTTTATCTTAATAAATAATTTTAATCCAAATTCTTAATTACCAAAATCATTATAACACAAATTTACATATCTTCCATTTACAAATCGACAGAATTTCTATGTCCTTCAAGAACTCTTAGAATACTTTGGAACAAATAGCCATTTTAAGGTCCGTCCCCGGACTACCTTTGTTTTATTTATGATAAAACAGCCTGTTCCGGTCAACACTTGCAAATCTGATGGTTTCATTTGTTTTGAAGACTTCTGTTCCTTCTTTATTGAAAACAATTAATTTATAGGGTGAATTGTTTTCAAATATGCAATAAATATAATCGTTGGTGCTGACTAATTCTTTTACACTCCCCCCGGGGTTTACAGATTCGCTTTCTCCAAGTTTAAATAGCTCAAGCCCTTTGTCATCCTCAGCAACATAGTAAACGACATTATTTAAAACAGTAAAGTTACTAACAGTAAAATCTGTAAGCTTTTCTGCCTTATTGCCGCCAACAGGTATTTTGTACAAATAACCATCCAAATCCATGAAATATAGTATGTTTTCTTCAATTCTGAATCTTTGGGCAGATTCATCACACATTCTTACAGTTTCATTCGTATTAATATTTATTCTGTAAATTCCGGTTACATCATCAGCATCATATATACTTGCCAATATGTATATTTCATCATCAATCTTGTACATATCGGTGCTTGGAATTGAACCTGTATTATCCATCCTTAACCACCCATATATATAATCAGGGTTTCCTACAGCTTTGTATCCTTCCTCTTCACCTTTCTTAATTGAAAGGTTGTTTGAAAGGGGTGGAACAGCATAACTAACATTTACAGTTATATCGTCAAAAACCTTCCTATCCATATAACCGATCGAAAAAGTTTCGTTTGTACCATCATCATTAAGTATAATTCTGTAATCGGTACCCATATTTGCTCCTCCCTGATGATAGTACAGCATTGCTTTGCCCTGCACTGTTCCTAAGCTTGGATATACATAACTGTCACCGTGAGTGTACAAGGGAAGCTCATAAACTGCCTTTGATGCACTTAAATCGTAAACCGACGTCTGATAAATAATTCCGCCTTCACCTTCAAAATAAATATAATCTCCGGCAACAGTAAATGCATTGCGAAATTCATCATTTTCAACAACAGGTAAATTTACTTCCATAACTTCAAGTTCTAAATTTGCAGAAGAATTATCCGGCATATTAATGAAAACCGCTCTTTCCTCATCGTCCCATGTTACATTTGCATTGAAGCTTTCTGCAACGAATCTTAGCGGTACTATGGTTCGTGAATTTTTAATTCTTGCATGGGCATCTAATTTGACTGGAGCATTGTTAATATATCCTGTATTATCTTCAATTTTCAAAGATATGTTTGTATTGCCCTTCGTTGAAAAAACTGTTTTGCTTGCATCATCCCACCTGACTTCTGCTCCAAGTGCTTCAAATATTGCTCTCATGGGAACAAGGGTTCTTGAATTTTCTATTGTGGGGTCGGTGTCAGCAAAATCAAGAAGTTTTCCATCTATAAACACCTTTATAATTCTGCTGTTCTTGTATGTTTCAATATTTTCCGGTTTTTTTACTAAGCCCACTGCCGTACCACCATTATTATGAGCAATCATCAAGGCATAGCCTTCATTGAAGGAGGTTAAACTATCTATTTTTAGCGATGATGGAATTATTTCAGTTCCATATTTATTTAGCATGACAATATATTCGTTCTGACCAGGTCCATAGGATGAAAGTGCTCTTATGAGACCTTCTCTCATGTATTCTCCCTCGTATCTGCCGTACTGCCAAAGGGGAGTCAGCCTTTCTCCATCACTGTTTATTAAAAAGCTTGAGCCATAACCATTAGTATAATTTTGATTTTCTGAAACGACATATGCAACTTCTCCTATAAATGGAGCTGCCTCTTTGTATTTTGCCGGTATGACAAAGTCTCCGTTTTTATTTATATACCCGTACTTGCCTGAACTGTCCTGAACAACCGCGAGTCCTCCATAAAAGCCATTGTCAATATATTTATCGCTCTCAGACTTAAACTTAAAATCAATTATTACATTCCCATCTTTATCTATGTAACCTGCCAAACCATCTTTTACCACACAGGCAGCTTCCTCTCTAAATGGTGCAGCTCCTTCATATATCATAGGTATAACAAGTTCACCGTCTTTATCTATGTAACCCCACAGCTCAGTATCAACGCTTTGTACTGCAGCAAGACCTTCCGAAAAATCCCCTGCAGCCTTATAAATCTGAGGAATTACTATTTTACCTTTTTTATTAATGTATCCCTTATTCTGTTTATAGCCGCCAATTAAAGCAAACCCTTCATGGAACTTATTTCCCACGTTGCTAATTTCACCAATGGGTATTACCTCATTTCCTTCTCTGTCTATGAAGCCTTCAACCGTGTCGGGTGGTAACATAATTCTCCCCGGAACATAAGGTTCGGCAGGAGGTAAATATTTATATACTTTAGCCATACCGTCAGAAAATTCATATATTCCATCGTAATCGCCGGCAGCAATTATTTTTCCGGTTGTGTCAAAGCATATAGTTTCATCCGATAAATTAAGTGTGAAGATTCCTTCACTGAATACATCCATCTGTGAATAAGACTGTATATGAGAATCTCCAATATCAAACCAAGTTACATTAAGCCCCGGAAAGTCCAATCCCAAACTTGCTTTTGCCTGGTCTTCTGCAATAATTGACTGCCCTTTGACAAACTCCGCACCATATACATCTGCCGCATTAAATTGTACTGTGAAAAATAAAACTAAAATAAGAATTATCATAAATAACCTAATTTTCACGTTTCGCCCTCCTATATATTCATTTAATTATATCACTAAAATATCACCCTGCGTTAATAAGACGATTATTTATGAATAAAGTTCCAAAATCAATCATAATCACAATGGTCCCGATTAACCGGGACCATTGTGTCAGCGCTGTTAATAAACCAATTCTATTTTTCAAATTTTATCGTTCTGCCGTTAATTTCAAGGGATACAACTGAATTCAGGTCAATAAAACTTTCTGTTTCATAAAATGCTGAAAATGCTGTGTACTTATTATCCAAATAACTGCAAGCAGACATGGAGGAATTAATTTGTCCTTCTGTAGTATTGATTTTCACATCAAACATTACAGGTATTTTCACACTATCGTCTATTGTACCTTCAATGCGGATTCCTCCGAAGGGATTAATTGTAGCGGATTTAACCGTGGCACTATCTATTTCCATATTGAATTTTGTTTTTAAAATCTTCCCGCTGTCTTCAGAATTAAATTTAACTTCCCAGTTGCCGTTGATAACGTCGCTTTCGCTTATAAATGCCCGCAGTTCATATTCGCCTAATTTGCTTTCATCTATATCAAATACATATTCCCCGTACGCAGGATTATCGGTTTCTCCCGTTACTGCGCCATCCTCAATGTCAAAGCTGAAATACGAATCTTCATTCTTATACCCTCCTGCGGCATTTCTAAGGGAAACGTGGGCATATGAGCTTTCATCTGCATTTTTATCCTTCCATACCTGTATGTGCAGCCTGCCATCGATTATTCCTATGGCGCTTATCTTAAAAGTATCTGTCTGGGGGAATACTATTGCTTCTTTCTGCTCCCTTAAAACCGTAATTTCATCAAGCCCGCCGAATGTTTTATCCGCTTCAAATCCGTATATGTAGCGCCTTCCTGAACTGCCTGATAAAAGATGTTTTACGTC
>DAIMMU010000042.1:0-15713 GCA_036720515.1 Sedimentibacter sp. | reverse complement strand
GATTTTTACCAAGAATATGCGCAAATTATAATATAATTGATACAAAGGATTACGAGCTGAAGGGGATAAGTGAAAAATTCAGGGGGCATCTTTCTCATCTGCTAATGAGGGTAATAACCTCAAGAATTGATGTCCACTTGGAAAAACTGAACTGTCATCCTATGGAGATAAGGAGATACTACAGACAGCTAAATTATTAAAGCTGTTTGTAATATGGCGTAAAGATGGACTGCTTCTAAATTTGAAGTAGTCTGTTTTTTACAGGTGAGAAAGGAGACTTTATGAAAATCGGAATGTTTACGTCGGGATATCAGCGCAATAATATTGAGGATATTTTTATTGATGCAAAAATGTTTGGATATGATTATATTGAATTATGGGGCGGCAGGCCTCATGCATATGCATATGACCTTAAGAGGGGGCAAATAGATGATTTGCTGAATCTTAGGGATAAATATGGAATTCCCATAAAGGTGTATACACCGGAACACAATGCATATCCGTATAACTATATGGCAGGTAATGATTATCAGAGAAAAGATTCTATAGAATATCTTAAGGCTGCCATAGAAGTTGGAAAGGCTCTCAAAGCAGATTATACGGTTATATCGGCAGGTCATGCCGGTAATGAGGCTACCGGAAAGGAAATATGGGAAAGACTTTGCAAAAGTATGAGGGAGTTAGTTGATTATGCGGAGGAAAAGGAGCATATTCTTCTTATTGAAGCCCTTACCCCGTATGAATCCAATGTATGCACATCAGCCAATGATCTTTGTGAAATAATTGAATATATTGATTCTCCATATTTTGGAGCCATGTGTGATATTGTTCCTCCTTTTGTGCAAAGTGAAAGTATTATGACTTACTTTAAGAAGCTTGGGGAGAATCTTAAGCATCTTCACATAATAGACAGCGATGGTTGCAGCGACACTCATCTCATGCCCGGTGACGGGAAAATTCCTCTTAAGGAGCTTATGGAGGAGATTAGCTCTTTTGGATACAAAGAAGGTGCAACCATAGAGCTTGTCACATCATATATCAATGAGCCCTCGCTATATTCAAAACGAGCTATAGACAGATTTAAAAAAATAACAGAGCAATGAGGATATTATGGAAAAGAAAATTAATATAGCCGCAGTGGGTGATAACTGCATTGATTTTTATGATAATACCCGTGAATTTTATCCGGGAGGAAATCCTGTAAATGTAGCTGTATATGTTAAAAGGATGAACGGAAGTTCATCATATACAGGTGTTGTTGGTAATGATGATTATGGAAAATTTATGATTGAATCCCTAAAAGAAAAAGGTGTAGATACATCGCATATCAAAATAGCAGAGGGCAGGACCGCAGTTACACATGTTGAACTTAAAGATGGGGATAGAATTTTAGGCGATTATGAAGAAGGAGTTATGAAAGATTTCAAACTGACAGAGGAGGATATAAATTTTTTGTGCGGTCATGATCTTGTTGTAACCGGAATATGGGGAATGATAGAGTCCGAACTGCATAAAATCAAAGAAAGAAATGTGCCTATTGCGTTTGATTTTGCAGATAAAATAAATCATGAAATAACACATAGAGCTTTGCCGTACGTGGATTATGCTTTTTTTTCATGCGATAGCGAAAGTGACGAAGTATTACATAAATTAATGATATCTATAAAATCAAAAGGTCCAAGGGTTGTAATTGTTACTGAAGGAGAAAAAGGAAGTATTGCTTATGACGGCAATGAGTTCATTGAGTACGGAATAGTGGAATGCGAAGTAGTAGACAGCATGGGAGCCGGAGATAGTTATATAGCCGGATTTCTTATGGGAATTCTTGAAGGAAAATCCATTTCGGAGTGTATGAAAAAAGGTGCTTTGAGCAGCAGCGAAACAATAGGATATTATGGTGCTTGGTAGAAAAAATTTTATTTTGCAATAACTATTTGTTATGTTATAATTAATATAATAAATATAGGAGTAGATAATTATATATGAAAATAGTAGAAATCCTTTTATGGAAAGGAAACTTCATATTAATTATATTTCTTCTTTATGTAAACAAACAATTAAGATTTGACTTCTGCATAATGCTATATCAACTATTTTATATTCGACGCCTGTAAATATATATGCTTGTTGAAAAAGTAAAGTTTATAACTGTTGATTTGCGAACGTATGACTTTTCCGTTCGGATAAATAGAAATATTCAGGGGGAATATATGAATAAAGATAATGATTCGGGAATTAAAATTAGCATGAAATCGTTCCTTTCATCTTTAGTAATTTTGTTAATTCTTATGATTGCGTCAGGTATGCTGACAAGGATATTGCCGCCGGGAGAATATGACAGAATTATTGTTGAGGGGAGAGAAACAATCGATATAAATTCTTTTGAATTTATTGAAAAACAAGATTATCCTGTTTACAGGTGGTTTACAGCTCCCAATGAGCGTCAAGGTAATAATCACCAATGGCAAAATTATGGATACAATACTTTATTATGCTTTTAACAGCATTTCGGGCTACAGTCCCTATGTGGCAGGGCTGCTTATATATTTATTGGTATTGCTGCTGGAATTTTTTATAGGCTCTGCATCCGCCAAGGCATTTCTTGTAATTCCCATTATTATTCCCATAACCGATATGATAGGTATTACAAGGCAGGCGGCAGTTCAGGCATTTTGCTTCGGAGATGGATTCAGCAACATGCTTTTTCCTACCAATGCCGCGCTGATGATTGCTTTGGGTTTGACGCCCGTCAGTTATTTAAAGTGGTTTAAGTGGGTAATAAAACTACAGTTCATGGTGTTTTTAATATCACTAATTTTACTTTTTATTGCAATAGGATTTGGATATGGTCCATATTAAAAGGATATATGATGAAAAAAGACTTTTATTTTGATAATGCGGTTTGTCATTTAAGTGATGCCATTAAAATTAAAACAATTTCAAATGCTGACTATGATATGGTGAAATGGGATGTATACGATGAATTTATAGCATTCTTGGAAAATACATATCCTAATGTACACAATGTTTGCAAAATAGAAATGGTAAATAAATATTCACCGGTATATCTATGGGAAGGAAAAAATAAAAATGTTAAGCCTATTTTGCTTTTAGGTCATTATGATGTTGTACCGATTGAAGAATCTTCGGAAGCATTGTGGGAGGAGCAGCCTTTTTCAGGAGTGATAAAGGACGGCAGTGTATGGGGAAGAGGAGCATTGGATGATAAAAATCAGATTATTGCAATAATGGAAGCGGTTGAATATCTGATAAGCAGTGGTTTTAAGCCTGAAGGAGACATTTATATCGCATTTGGATTTGATGAAGAGGTTGGCGGGGAAAGAGGAGCGAAAAAAATATCGGAATTATTTCAGCAGAGGAATTTGCAGTTTGATTTTGTTATTGATGAGGGTGGCTGCGTAATTAAGGATATAATAGAAGGATTGTCTTCCCCCATAGCGATAATAGGAATTGCAGAAAAGGGATCTACAAATATAAAAGTTACTGTTGAAGGTAAAAGCGGTCATTCCTCAATGCCCCCAAGGGATACTTCGGTGGCTATGCTTGCAAAAATCATTTCTAATACAGAAAATAATCAAATGCCTGCAAAACTCATATCACCGGTACAAGAGCTTTTTGAAAGAATTGCTCCGTACATGGGTAATAAAAAAATCATTCTAAAAAACATAAAGACATTATTTCCATATGTAAATAGAGTGCTTGCAAATAGTCCAACACTTAATTCCCTGATAAGGACAACTATTACATTTACTAAATTAAGCGGAGGAGAAGCATTAAATGTAATGCCCAGGGAAGTATCGGCTTATGCAAACATGAGGATTCTTCCGGGAGATACGGTTAATGACACAGTGGAGCATATTAAAAAAGTAAACAGTGGTATAGACTTTAGAATAGAATTGCTGAATAAGGAAGAAGCATCTCCCGTATCCCCTATAGATACGGAGGGCTATAGTATAATAACGAATATTATAAGTGGTATTTTCCCCGAAGCCATTGCTGTTCCATATCTAATGGCAGGAGGAACCGATTCAAGAAAATATTATAATGTATGTGATAATATTTATAGATTTTCGTCTGTAATTTTGACAAAGGAAAATAATGATTCAATACATTCGGTTAATGAAAAAATTACTATTGAGAATTTTATAAACATGATCAGGTTTTATATTGAATTAATGGAAACGTGCTGTAGAGAAACTGTAGTTGTAATAAATCCAAAGACACCACCTTATTCTGCAGAATCGAAAAACTCTAATTGATATCGAAGTTATCATAGTGCTTCAATTTTAGAGGGTGTCTTATTTACGAACCTTTTCGCCAGAATTCTCTTTTTCTCTTGCTATACAAGTTAAAATCATATATAATAATGTAAAAATAAGGAAATATATTATACTTAGATGTTATTTTATAATTGATATAAAAACTATGAGTAAAAGTATTTCTTGTGGGGGTATGAGATGGAGATATCTGAAAATAATTATAAGCCGGAATTTAATTTGTTGGATGATGCTTTTTTAGGTAATAAGCCTTTATTACTTTCAAAATTAGAATATCTTGCAAATATGGCTCAAAAGGAAAAATGGGATTATCGTGGAAACTCAGAAAAGCAAATATTGTATAATTATCTTTGCTATACGTATGATAGATTAAAGCAAGAAAATAAAATTGAGATATCTAGTGATTGCTCAAACATGTGTTTTAATACAGGCTTATTAACAGAAAATGGAGCTGATATTTATGCATATTTTGTGAAAAACAATAATACTCATGCCAAGCCAAATCAAAGATGGTTTTTGTATGGATTTAAACAAAGAACTGATTTAGAAATGAGGACTTTTCAGAAATATCCTGATATAGCAGATTATTTTACTGAACCTGCAGATTTCATTTTTGATAAGAAATTGAGTATCAACATAGATTATGACCATATTATTGATGATAATTATGATAGATTTGTTGAATTGGGATTAACTGAAAAGTATTTGATTTCAGCCTTATTAGAAAATGCAGTAAAAAAGATTGTTGATAAAGTAAAAAGGAACTATAAATTAGCTATCCCTCAATATTATACAGATAAACAAAGTGGAAAATCAAAAATACAACTCTTATTACCGCTGTTTATGCAAAGTAAAGACATTGCAGATTTAGCATTGGTGGTAGATAAAGGTGAATATGATTATGTTGGAAAAACAATTTTAACACTTGAATGGGCGTATGTTAATTCAAGAAGGATTGTAAGACCAGATGTCGATTGGTTAAAAATTTAGAATAAGTATTGACAAATCAGAAAAATATGTATATATTAATAATACATACTATTAGACATAAATTTATTAGACTTAAAAAGTAATTTGATAAAAGCAACTATATATTTATACAGTATATTTATAGCTACTAGAGATAAAGAACTACCATTGGTAGTTCTTTTTAGTTGTATCAACATAACTGTCAAACCATTGAAATGTCGATTTAGTAATAATTGATGATTTAATGCTTATGGAAATGGAAAAAAATGAAGCAAATATTTTTTCCCATTTCAGCTATTAAATAAGTGGTTTGGGCTGCATCCCGCATTTCTTCCAAAATGTAATGGGGGCATCCAAGCGTAATAAATTGCACGTGACATCATCTTTATCACATAAAAGACTAATCGATTGGTTATTAGATATGCACTTGATCCTATTTGTGACAAGGATAAAGCCTTGACGCAACCATGATATTAGAATGTAAGACATGTTACAGTTATTTTGCGGGCAGATGAATTGATGCCTTGAACGGAAAATTTATCGTGCGACTGCAATAAAACAAAACCTTTATTGACATATGTTGCAAATAGTGTATAATAGAATTGTAAATGACATATGTCTGAAATGCAAAAAAGTAATATTAGTTGCATTAATTTAGAGGGGGAATGAATGTGGCTTTCACTAAGAAACGAATATTTGTTGTTCTTTTGCTACTTATACCTGTTATTCTGAATGGTTGTTTGTCTAATGATAAAGAAGTTTTACAAATACAGACTCAAGCCTATAATGATGAATTAGCATTTTATCAAAACACTCTGAAAGCGATTAGTAATTGTCACAGTGATATTGGCGAGTATGAGACTGACTCTTCGGTTTCTGCCATAAGAGAACTTTTGGTCCAAATTGATCTTATTGAAAAAAGATACATATCTTCTGATTTTGATGAAATTTTGCCATGTGAAGATGCTGCTAATTTTATTAAATATAATTTGGATGCAGTTAGATTGGGTAAATCAGCAGTTGATAATATTAAGAAGTTTTATAGTCAGGACAGGTCCTCACCTGATTGGTCATTATCAAATTGGTACTCATTTGTATCTGACATCTCAAACGTATATTCGAATTTTACCTACGCTTCAAGAAAATTAGAATCAATCTCAAATACCCTTGAACAAGGGAATCCGATAAAATAAAAAGAATTTTTGAGAGCCACTACTCATACAAATGGGCTTTTTAAGAAGTTTAATGATTGATTACATTAAATTATTAAACCACATTAAAAGTTCTTCTTAAATCTGTTCTCTATCAATGGAAATGTCACCGGCTACTATGCTCAAACTTGAGTTACCTTCGGACGAATGCCGACATTTTCTATCTTTGTGCCGTTTGCAAGCATATTTTCCCAATCCATTTATGTTTTATCATGACGTTATTTTTTAGCCCTCTACGTGATTAAGCTTTGTTTAAACTTATAAGTGTATTATCCTTTCAAAAAATGACATAATATAAAAAGAGGATCAAACTATGCGTATGGCCTAAAGCAAATGTATATAAGCTATAAAAAATTGCTATTGACAAAATTTATACAAAAATGATAAACTTTCAAAGTTCGCAATTGAATAGTTTACTTAAGAGGAGAAAAATTAATGAAAAAAATTTGTTTAAAATGATTATTTCGCTATGCTTAATAATTATGATATTTTCATTGTCAGCATGCACGGGTAATGAAAATACTTCGCCAAAGCCTACGGAAAATAAATACTCAAGCGGGAAGTTTATAGGTGTCGGCAACGGTTTACATGGTGAAATTAAAGTTGAAGTTGATGTTAAAGATGGCATCATTACCGGTATTAATGTTCTTGAACAACAGGAAAATGCTGTTTTAGGAAAGTCGGCATTTGAAGGTATATCAGCTGCTGTTATTAATAAAAACAGCGCAGATGTTGATGTTGTTGCAGGTGCTACATATAGTTCCAAGGGAATAATAGAAGCAATTAATAACGCATTGACCGATGGGAAAGTTATATTGGCGGCAAAGGAATCTACGGGAGAAGAGGTTAAAGAACAGGAAATAAAAGATTCTACCTATGATGTTGTTGTTATTGGTGCAGGTGGTGCAGGCCTTTGCGCAGCAATAGAAGCTAAAACCAATGGCGCTAAAAATGTAGTTCTTGTTGAAAAAATGCCATATGTAGGAGGCAATACCCTTCTTTCTTACGCAGAACTCGCATGTGCAGGCAACTGGCTGCAAAAAGAAAAAGGCATAGAGGATAGCAATGAGATATTCGCTAAAGAAATGTGGGAAGGCGGAGGAAAGATTGCCCGAAAAGAAATGGTTGATACGGTTGTATACAATGCGCTTGATGCAGCTCTTTGGTTAAAAGATACAATCGGTGTCAAATATCAGGACTATCTTGTACACGAGGGCGGACACAGTGTGCCACGTGCTGTTGAGCCTATTGACCTGGGACCGGGGATGGTTGAGCCTTTGCTTGCAAAAGCTAAGGAGCTTGGTGTAGAGGTTATTTGCAACACAAAGGCTGAAGAATTAGTGGTAAATGACGCAGGCAGAGTTGTTGGCGTCAAGGTTACAAGCGGTAATAAAAGTGCCACATTTACAGCTGATAAAGGCGTAGTACTTACTACCGGCGGTTTTGGCGCTAATGTCGAAATGCGTCAGAAATATAACAAACGCTGGGAAACACTTGATGAATCTGTTCAGACAACAAACTCACCGGCTATTGTTGGTGACGGAATTATAATGGCTGAAAAAATCGGTGCACAGCTCGAAGGTATGGAGTACATACAGCTTTATCCTTTCAATAACCCAATGACAGGTGTATTTTACGGAATTGAAGCTCCAAGCTGGAGCGGTGAAGGTATAATCTATGTTAATGAAGATGGCAAAAGGTTTGTAAATGAGGTTGCTATGCGTGATGTGCGTGCCGAGGGTATACTTGCTCAGAAAGGTCCCGTATACGCCATCTACAACCAAGAGGTTGCAGACCGTCTACAACTTGAAGAAAAGTTTGCCAATGAATATGCACAGTGCCTTGAAGGCGGTGTGTTTTACAAAGCAGATACTCTTGAAGAAATAGCTGAATATTTCAATATAAATGCTGACAATCTTGTTACAACGATGGATAATTATAATAAATACATGACAGAGGGTGTAGATCCGGAATTCGGACGTACAACAAGTATGGTTCCAATGAACCAAGGTCCTTGGTTCATTCTTAAGGGTGTTGTATCCGTTCACCACACAATGGGCGGTGTTATGATTGATACGGATGCTCATGTTATTAACACTGAAGGAAAAATCATCGAAGGTTTATATGCTGCAGGTGAGGTTACAGGCAGTGTTCACGGTAACAATCGTGTGGGTACTTGTGCAATTACAGATATTACCGTATTTGGAAGAATTGCAGGTACTAATGCCGCATTAGGCAAATAGACAGTTGTAATAGGAGCACTTATAACAACTGCCAAAACAAAAAGACCTTTTGATGCAACAATTATATCAAAAGGTCTTTTTCACAATATATTGCTTTCTATAACACGGACTTCAATACACTGGTCAAGCCGAGGTTTTCGTAGTCATATCCCATATCAACTATTGTTATATTCATGTAATCCTCATTGTAAAGTAAATCTATGTCTTCCCCTATAGTACCGTTATTCTTAATAATTCTAACAAGCGGTCTCAATATATTTTCAGAATGATTTTTGATTACTACCGCTAAATTTCCGTTGCTTAATTTGACAAATGTTCCAACCGGATAGGCAACAATAACTTTAATAAAATGCTTTAATATTTTATAATCAAATTGCTTGTCGGCGCATCCCATCAGATATTCCACAACTTCATTCGGAAAAACAGATTTTCTGTATGGCCTGTCGGAAGTCAAAGCATCGTACACATCACATACTGATAATATCTTTGAGTAAAGACTTATGTTTCCGTCCTTCTTTCCATTGGGATAACCTGTTCCGTCAAGCTTTTCGTGATGATCCCCAATTGCCCTTAAAATTTCATAAGGAACCAAATTTCTTAATTGCTTTGTAGCATTGACAGGATGTGCTTTTATTATTTCATATTCTTCCTTTGTCAGTTCTCCCGGTTTGTTCAGTATTTCAATGGGTATCAGCATTTTCCCTATATCATGAAGCATTCCTGCCAAACCTATATCGTGTAGTTTGCGCTCGCTCAGCTCCATTGATATCCCCGTAGAAATGCTTAGTACAGCCACATTAAAGCAGTGTTGATACGTGTAGCTGTCGTAATTTTTAAAATCTATTAAGTTATATGCTAAATTATCTTTATATAATAATTCTGTTACAATATTATTGACAACCGAAGACATTTGCTTAATAATAGGTGCATTCACTTTGCCCGAGCTTATTTGGAACTCATAGTATGCGTCACTAATGCTGTTTAATGCTTCTACTTTCAAGTTGTCATCAATGTAGGATTCCACATTGATATCAGAAAAAGCTTCACTTTCAATGTAAACTCCATCGATGCCGTGATAATTGATTCTATTGATATAAACGTTATTGAGCACTTGTCCTTTTGCCAACAGAAGGGTGCTGAAATTGCTGAGGTTATATAGAAAAATGTCCTTAGCTAATATCATGCCGGGCTTAAGGTGATTTTTAGTAATATATAACATGAAGTTCTCCAATTTGTAAAATTAATGCAATTGTATCACATGTATCGACTGAATGCTACATTATATTTATAAAATTTAGCATGAATTATATTTATAAAATGTAGCATAAATTATTATTAAAAATTCTCTCTTCGGAGAATCCTTCAGAGACTTCAGAGACTCTTCAAAGATTGTTGCTGTTATTGATTGAATACTATAAATGTGATATACTAAGCTTAATATTATGGGATTATGTCAGTCTGTTGGAAAAAAATATTTTGAATTTCACATAAGGGGAAACGGTAATGGATATTTATATAGCTCGCCAACCTGTCTTTGATAGAAAGATGAATGTATACGGATATGAATTACTATATCGAAAAAGTACGAATAACTTTTATGAAGGAATTGATGATAATAAGTCAACAGCCGAATTAATTAATAATGCCTTTTTAACAATGCATGTATTTGAACTTACCGGCGGAACCAAAGCTTTTATAAACTTTTCCCAGGATTTGCTGATAAATGAAATTCCATTATTATTGCCTGCGGATTCAATTGTTGTGGAAGTTTTGGAAAGAGTTGAAATTAACGAAGATGTAATCGCAGCATGCAAAAAATTAAGTGAAAGCGGATATGTAATAGCTCTTGACGATTTTATATTTAATGAATCCTATCTGCCTCTTTTGGAAATCGCTCACATTGTTAAAATAGAAATTTCAGCAGTAGACTGCGAAATGCAGCGAAAGCTCATAAAACAGTATAAGAACAAAATTAAGTTTTTAGCAGAAAAGGTTGAGACAAGAGAAGAGTTTCAGTTGGTAATGGAGATGGGATATGATTATTTTCAAGGATATTTTTTTAGCAAGCCTACAATTATAAAAGATAAAGAAATAGATAGTCCAAATATAAATCTAATTAGAATTATGAAAATATTAAATGAAAAGGAGCTGGAATATCAAAGAATTGCAGATATAATAGAAACAGATTTAGGTCTCTCGTATAAATTATTGAAAATAGCTAATTCTGTATTCTTTGGTTCAAGGAATAAAATACTTCACATTAAGCAGGCTTTAGTTCAATTAGGTATAATTGAACTCAGAAAGTGGATTTATCTAATGATGCTGAAGGATAAACAAACTATAGAAAATAAAGAGTTGATAAAAACTTGTTTTATAAGAGCAAGATTTATGGAGCTTTTATCGTTGGAGTTAGGGAAAAAAGACAGACAATATGAGTATTTTTTGACGGGAATGTTTTCTTCAATTGATGTACTTCTGAATAAGAATATGAAAGAAATAGTGGATGGCTTAGTTTTAACCGATGATATTAAAGAAGCGTTGTTAGGCAGAGATAACGAAATAAAGGATGCATTAAATATGGTGCTTAATTATGAGTTATTAAAATGGGATGAATTAGATAATAGTAAAACTGCTTTAGGTGTATCTCAGGAAAGAATTATGAATATGTATATGGAATCTCTGATGTGGGTAATGAAGTTAGATTACTGATTCTAAGAATATATAAAAAAGCATTCGAGCAGCCTGAATGCTTTTTTTAGCAAGGAATACTGAAAAAGAAGAAGGTTTAAATGATTTCCTTATAATTTGTTTTTCTTGTATGCAGGTAGAGATTTCTAAGGAAGATTTTTTAAATAGATGGTGTCCGATTTAATTGAGTAATTAAAATTCATAAAATTCAGGTTTTTCATCCAAAAAGAAAACACCCACTCCTCCGATTCCCAAATGGGAACCCAATACCGCTCCTATTTCAAAAATAGTTGTCTTGCATCCATCGACAGCTTCCTTTATTTTCCTTTCAACATTTAAAGCTGTTTTTATGTCGTCTGCGTGGCTGATGGCAATTATCTGATTTGAAAACTTTACAGTTCCTTCCTTTACATCCTTTACCAATAGCTGAATTGTTTTTTTGCTTCCGTGAATCATTTTAGAAAATATTATTTTGCCGTCCTTTACGGTCAAATAAGGCTTTATGTTTAATGCATTTCCCATATAGCATATTGTTTTTCCTAATCTGCCGCCATTGGACAGGCATTCCAAATCGGATATTGTAAAGTAATAAACAATATGATTAACCATAAAATGAATTTGATTTATGATTGTTTCATAAGGAAGGTTCTTTTTAATCATTCTTAATGCCTGCAAAACAATTAAGCCTGTGCCGCCGGCTCCACCCTTGGAATCAATTATTTCCATTTTTCTTTCCGGATTCTTTTCTTTATACTTTTCGATTATTTTTTTGGCAAAACTATATGTGCCTGACATTTTAGATGAAAATGCAAGATAAATAAAATCATTATTGTTCAAAATGCATTTTTCGATAGCATTAGAAACCGATTCAAAGGAAACCTGAGAGGTTTTGGGAACCTTTCCATCTCTCATGCATTTATAAATGGTATCTACATCAATATCAACTCCGTCTAAATAAGAAACACCATCAATTGTAATACTGAGAGGAATTACTTCAATATCATAATTGTCCGATATTTCATTATTTATGTCACATGTACTGTCTACAATTATTTTTATCATACTATTCCACCTTCATATTAAATTAAATAATAATTAGAGCTTTAGCAAGATTTCTGCTCATATTATTATACTACCGTATGCATTATTTGTAAACACTTGAAAATTACGGGTTAAAATCGGATGATTATTATGTGCGGAATTTGCCGAAAAGAATAAAAACTATTTGATTTTCTTAATTTAATATATTAGAATGGGACTCATATGTTTGACCTTTTACCTCATATATAATCGGCGGAGGGACTTTAGCATGGAAATTGAGCACTCTAAACCACCGGCTCGGATTATCGCAGCCGGTGGTTTTATTTTACAACTCAATACTAACTTGTGGGTCAATGCAATAAATAAATTTAAATGAGAAACCGAGGAAACTATTGATTCCCGGAAAATTGACTAATATTTCCCGGATTACCAAATCTTAAATTACGGTATATAAGTACAATTCTATCCCATGTGTATCGGTCAACCACACCTGTAACATCTATTCCGAAGTATTCCTGAAATTGCCTTACGGCCTGTTCGGTTTGGGGTCCGTAAATTCCATCCGGTTCAGCAGGCGGAATACCTTCCAATACTGAAGCAATATAACTTAAATATTGCTGAATCAGGTAGACAGCCGGTCCTTCCGAGCCTAACCGATATATATCTCCAGGCCATAACAATGCAGGAAGGGCTATGGCAGTCGGAGGAAGAGTTTCTAAAATACCTATTACCGCATTGGACATACTATTCCATGTTTGCTCATCCACAAGACCGGTGATTGGCAAATTAAAGGTTTTCTGAAATTCCATTATAGCTGACCTTGTTTGTGTATCCAATACTGCGTTTATATCCACCGAAGGAATGGTATCGTAGTATGCGGAAAGAACATTGAGAAAATATTGTACCTCCTGAATTCTCGGAACTATTTCTTCGGGACCGGGAGTAGGGGTGTATTCCGGTATTTCGCTTATTATGATTCCTTCTGAAGTTAACTCGGCTAAATTAGTAACTGATGTATAAATTTTTCTGATTGCGTACCAAGTTGCCTTATCTATTGTTCCGGTTACCGGCAGATTGAATACTTCTTGAAATGCACTTACCGCTTCCTTTGTAGTTTCATCAAAGGTTCCTGAGGGATTTGGTATTCTTGGAATAGCCGGAAAGTTTGTCGATATCGTGTTTAAAAATATTTGCATTAACAATATATACGGATTATTTTCCCCTAACTGAAGAGGAATTCCTGGATATGTTTCATAAGCTTCCGCCAACGGTGTATTTGTTTGTATATTAATGTCAGGGCCGTAATAATATTGAAGGATTTCATAGGGAGTGTATTCCTGATTAGCCAATTCTACCGTACCCCACTGCAGAAGTCCCGGGCAAAATGAAACACGGCCGTCACAAAACTGCGCATAAAGTGGCTCTAATTGTCCCTGCCTTACTATATAGCTGTCAAACAGTTCATCCACAAGTCTTGAAACACTGTCGTAAATACCTCTGTTATGGACATATGCCTGATCATATCTTGTATCGTTGGTTATATCAAAATTATATCCCCTTGATCTGTACCATTCCGTAAAAATTCTGTTAAGTGCTGTAGAAGTAATTGCATAAATGTTGGCTCTAAGCGCTTCTTCCGGCCATGTAGGGTAAATTTCACTTGATGCAACATTTTTAATGTAATCTAAAAAGGATACGGTAACATTTTCCGCCGGTTCATCGGGCGCGCCTAAATGTACGGTAATTGCCGCCGGTATAACAACTTGCGTAAGTCCGGGAATTTCTATACTCATAATAACACCACCTTAATAATTTGTTATATCAGCGGGACTTGGGGGAATAACGACTGTAATGTCAGAATTTTCGGTAGGTCCTGCCGGTGCCGGAATCATATTAATCGTCAAATAAGTAGTTATATTTGGGAAAACCTTAAAACCAATTATATTTACCGTATAATAGTTTATAGCCTGTGCTCTCAGATTGTAAGCAGAGTAAAAGAATTCGCTGCTTTCAAAAGGATTGAGAGGATCATATATTGCAGGCAATGTAATAAGCGGAATTTGACCATTGGCATCAGTTACATGATGTACTATTTCATTTTCCTGACCATTTTCATCAAATGTATAAATTGTTATTAAAGCGTCCGGTACCGGCAATGCTCCGGAAGCAGTAAGAGTTCTGACGGATATATAGCCGACCGTTTCCTCCACACCTTCCGGTGCAGGTTCGGGCAGGGGCTGTTCGGGAGCTTCTTGCTGAGCCCGTTCTAAAGAAAAAACAGCGGTTGTAAGCTCTTTTCGCGCCCTGTATGTTTTGTTGCCATTATATTTTAAAACTGAATCGGGTTTAGTAGGATATCTATTTTTCAGAATAATCACACCTCTCTTTAAATTACATAACAAATTATATTATTATATGCTATTGACTATAATTGGTTATTTTAATATCTGAGGTGCATTTATAACCTTTCTGTGTTCCCAAAATTATTCAAATATATTTGGTAATCATTATTTACGCAAATTTATATATTTATATATTTATATAAATCATATATAATTAAAGCAGGATATCATAAAAAAGAATATCCGATGAGCAATAATATGTACGGTTTTGCTTGGGAATTAGAATCGGCATATTATATTCTTAAATAATTGTTTAACGGGAGAAATTATGAAATCACAAATTTGGGCTCACAGAGGAGCAAGCTTTTATGCACCCGAAAATACACTTGAAGCATTCGACATAGCTGTAAAACAAAAAGCGGACGGCATAGAACTGGATGTTCAGCTTTCGAAGGACGGGGAATTGGTAGTTATCCACGATGAGACTATCGACAGAGTAAGCGACGGTACAGGTTTTGTGAAGGATTACAATTTAAATGAACTGAAAAAATTTAATTTTGGCAAGCTGTTTCCTCATTTTGGATTTTCGGCAATTCCGGCTTTAGAAGAAGTATATCGGTTATTAAAACCAACTGATTTAATAATCAATATAGAATTGAAAACAGGAATTATATTTTATAAAGGTATTGAAGAAAAGCTGATTAAGTTGGCAAAAAAGATGAATATGGAAGACAGAATCATCTATTCTTCTTTCAATCATTACAGCTTGCTAAAATTAAGAGAAATAAAGAAAGATGTTAAAATGGGGCTTTTAGTTTCAGACTTATATGTTGATGTTTTGGATTATGCAGTTAAGTTAGGTGCTGACGCCCTGCACCCCATAGGATATATGTTAAAGCTTCCGGGATTTATTGAAGAAAG
>DAIMMU010000258.1:0-2234 GCA_036720515.1 Sedimentibacter sp. | reverse complement strand
ACGAATTCCCAAAATATGCGACCGGAGGAAGCAAATATTTTGGTGAATGAGACTGCGAGATGCCCTAACCCCATTTTTCAGAGTCTTTTTTCTGCGAACCCATTTTCGTTTATGACAACTAAAAAAGGGGTTCTAATATCCCCCTTTGATTTTAATGGCAATGTATTTCGTCCTCTTCAGGCTTATAATTTTCCAAGCCCTTTATTGCTTTGTGAGTTTTTTGAGAATAATCGTAAAGTGCCGATTTAACTGCTTGCTCTGCTAATACGGAGCAATGCACCTTCACGGGCGGAAGTCCTCCTAAAGCTTCAATAACCGCTTTGTTGGTAAGCTCAACCGCATCTTGAATGCTTTTTCCTTTTATAAGCTCTGTTGCCATGCTTGAAGAAGCAATCGCGGAGCCGCAGCCGAATGTTTCAAATTTTACATCCTCAATTATTTCATCATCATTAATTTTTAAATATATTTTCATTATATCTCCGCATTTGGGATTGCCTACCTGACCTACCCCGTCTGCGTTTTCAATACTTCCTACATTTCTTGGGTTTCTGAAATGGTCCATTACTGTTTCCGTATACATTTTATCTTTATCCTCCGGTTATTGCTTTAATTTTTTTTCAAATCTTCATCGTTTTTAATCGGTGACATTGCTCTTAATTTAGCAATTATTTTTTTCATTGTTTCAACTGTAAAATCTATATCTTCTTCCGTTATTTCTTCACTTATGGTAAAACGAATTGAACCGTGTGCCGTACCGTGATCAAGTCCCGTTGCCAATAGAACATGCGAAGGGTCCAAGGAGCCTGAAGTGCAGGCAGAGCCGCTTGATGCCGATATTCCTTCCATATCCAAAAGTAACAATATTGATTCGCCTTCCACGAATTTATATGAAAAATTAACATTGTTGGGAAGCCTTGTGTAAGGGTGCCCATTAAGCACCACATCGGGAATGTTGTTTTTTATTCCTTCAATAAGTCTGTTTCTTAAAACAGTCAGTCTTTCTATATGATGATCAAAATCACGTTTTGCAATCTCAACAGCCTTTCCGAAGCCAACTATATTTTGCACACCTTCAGTTCCTGCTCTTCTGCCTCTCTCCTGACCGCCGCCATGAATGAAGTTGTCGATTCTTGTGCCCTTTCTGATATAAATACCGCCTATCCCCTTAGGTCCTCCGATTTTATGAGCAGACATCGACAAAAGGTCAATATGCTGCTTCTGAACGTCTATCTTAACGCTCCCCAATGCCTGAACCGCATCAACATGGAACAATATGCCATGTTCCTTGGCAATTTTTCCTATTTCTTCAATAGGCTGAATTGTTCCTATTTCATTGTTTGCAAACATTACAGATATAAGCATTGTTTCAGGTCTGATGGATTCCTTCAGCTGCTCTAAATCGATTAGTCCGTATCTGTCAACATCCAAGTATGTTGTCTCAATGCCGAATTTCGCCAAATACTCACATGTGTGTATTATTGCATGATGCTCTATTTTAGTAGTAATTATGTGATTTTTTCCTTTGTTGAAGTTTGCAAATGCAACTCCTTTTAAAGCCCAGTTGTCCGACTCGGTTCCACCTGCGGTAAAATATATTTCTTTTTCCTCCGCATTTAAGAAATCCGCAACAGTTTTTCTTGATTTTTCAATTGCTTCTTTTGATCTTCTTCCCAACTCATACAATTGGCTTGATGGATTTCCGTATAATTCATCAAAATACTTTAGCATTTCATCCAATACTTCTTTTTTGACCCTTGTGGTCGCAGCGTTATCTAAATAAAGCTTTTTGCTCATTTTTTTACCTCCGTTAAAATACTTTTTTGTTCCTCGTACATATCAGCCAATGTTATATTGTCAATAACATTGTTTATACTTTTTTCTATTTTTTCGAATATGACCCTTGTAGCACATATTGATTCTCTTGAACAAACTTCTTTACTTAAACAGTCTGAAGTTGTTATATCTCCCTCAAGTGTTCTAAGTATCATTCCCACAGTTATTTCATTCGGACTTTTTGCAAGAAGGTATCCTCCCTGCGGTCCTCTAACCGTATCAACATAACCGCCTTTTTTTAATTTGGCAAAAAGCTGTTCCAAATAACTTTCCGATATATCATATTTTTCTGATATTTTTTTAAGAGAAACAGGTCCTAATCCATAGTTTTTAGAAAGTTCAAATACTGCCTTCAGTCCATATCTGCCCTTTGTCGATAAAATCATGTCTGTTCTCCTTTC
>DAIMMU010000257.1:0-2239 GCA_036720515.1 Sedimentibacter sp. | reverse complement strand
GCATAATAAAACAGTCCCGGCAAAGACAGTTTTTACTCCTTACGCCAAACTATTTTAAATAGACCATACTAAAAGCTCGGAGGTACCATTGCCCATACCGAAACGGATAATTCTTCTCCCATATTTATATACTTGTGAGGAATGGTGCTATCTAAATATATGCTGTCACCTTCATTTAAATCGTATATTTTATCGCCTGATATCACTCTTAATGTTCCCTTAATAACTACTCCGCATTCTTCACCTTCATGAGATATCAGTTCAGCTTCGATTTTTTCATTTGGATTAATTTCAATCATAAGCATTTCTATTTGCTTTTTTAAATTGGGGCTTAAAAGCTCATATACTCTGCTTCCTTTTCTCATCATCAATTTTTTTCTTTCATTCTTGCGCACTACCTGATTGAAATTATCATATTCGTCAAAAAAATAATTCATGGTAACATTAAGTGCTTTCGAAATTTTCCACAAGGATGCAACCGAAGGCCCTGTAATATCTCTTTCTATCTGACTTATTAATCCCTTGCTTAGCCCGGACATCTCAGACAGCTGCTCAATACTTATTTTCTGTTTTTGCCTTAATGACCTTATTTTTTCTCCTAACTCCATATTATCCCCACCGTTTCGATTAATTGTTTTTATATAGTGAAATTTCTTTAATATATTATATACAAATGAAAACGATTTATCAATACTTTATTACTTTTTTCTCAAGCCAAGCAGCAAAGAAATACATAATTGCGGCAATAATACCTAAAACAAATACACCCATCATTACAAGGTCTAATTTAAATGTTTGGCTGCCGTACAGTATCAAATAACCTATTCCTGCCCTTGAAACTAAAAATTCCCCAACAATAACACCTATCCAGGATAAACCTATATTGACCTTAATTACGCTTAAAATGCTTGGTATGTTAGCCGGAATTATCACTTTTCTCAAAATTTGCAATTTGTTTGCTCCCATTGTTTTTAACAGAATAATTTTATCCTTTTCTACATTGATAAATCCCGTATACAATGTCATGATTGTCACAACTACCGAAATAGATGCGGCTGTAGCTACTATTCCCGAAAAACCCATTCCTGCCCACAAAATAATTATGGGAGCCAAAGCTGTTTTGGGAAGACTGTTTAAAATAACCATATACGGGTCCATTATTCTTGCTAATTTTTCAAACCACCATAAAAGTATTGCAACTAAAAGTCCCATTATCGTACCCGCAAGAAATCCGGCTATTGTTTCCGTTGTGGAAACGTACAGATGTTTAAATAAGCTTCCGTCTTTAATAAATTTTACAATCAGATTAAAAATTGCTCCCGGGCTGCTTGTAAGAAATGTATCTATCAGATTATTTTTTGCCGCAGCCTCCCACAATATAATTCCAAACACAAAAATTAATATTTGTGTTATCTTTATAAAGTTTTTTTCTTTTTTAATTGACTTTAAATATTCATCGTGCTCTTTTGAAATTTTAATCATTGGTTCATTACTCTTCTTCCACATCTAAATCCCTCCATATATTTCTGAAATATTCACCAAATGCTAAGGTATTTCTGCATTTCATAGGTGTTCTTTCACCGGGGCACTCATCAAACTTTATTTCATATTCCTTTTTAATTTTCGCCGGCCTTTCGGTAAAAACTATTACCCTATCCGAAATACTTACAGCTTCCGGTATATCGTGAGTGACAAGTATGGTGCTTATTTTTTCATTTCTTAGAATTTTCCCAACTTCATTTCCGATTGAAAGCCTTGTCTGGTAATCCAATGCGGAAAAAGGCTCATCCAACAAGAGCAAATCCGGCTCGATTGCCAAGGTGCGCACCAATGCAGCCCTTTGTCTCATACCTCCCGACAATTGGCTGGGATAATGGTATTTAAAATTCATTAATCCATATTTTTCAAGCATCTTATTTACTTTTTTCCTATTTTCTTCACTATCCATGTTTTTTACTTCTAAACCAAGAAGACAGTTTTTATAAATATTTCTCCATTCATATAATTGGTCTTTTTGAAACATGAATCCAATACTGTTGGTATTAACAATGACTTCTCCTTCAGACGGCTTCTCCAACCCGGCTATAATCGATAATACGGTTGATTTTCCTGAACCGGAAGGTCCAACTATAGATACTATCTCCCCTTTCTTTACCTTGAAAGACAGATCGTCAATTGCCTTTGTCTCGTTATTTATTGTATGAAATCTTTTAGAGATATTTTTCAGTTCACAAATATA
>DAIMMU010000041.1:0-15811 GCA_036720515.1 Sedimentibacter sp. | reverse complement strand
TTCCTGCACGTTTTATTGTATCACTTATCAAGGTTGCTATGGATATTCCCAAAAACCCGCCTGCAATAAGAATCAAAATCCAGAATCCACCGATAAAAATTGTCGGGAAACCTATTTTTTTAACCATGTCTTTATAATTGATTCCTTTTTCTTCTATTCCTACCATTATACCTCACTCCCTTCCGTATGTTTACTGCCCGACATCATCAAACCAAATTCGGCGTCCGGTGCATCGGGAGGAAGTACTCCTTCGACCTTACCTTCGCAAATTATTACGATCCTGTCACATATACTTCTTAACTCAGCCAATTCCGAAGAAGTCATTACAATGGTCATACCTTCACTATTTAATTGCTTCAGCAAGTCAAGGACTAATTTTTTAGCTCCTATATCTATTCCCCTTGTAGGCTCCGAAACTAAAAGAAGTGTTGGATTTAAAGTCAAAGCTCTCGCAACACACACCTTTTGCTGGTTTCCCCCGCTTAAGCTTCCTACTATTTGCATGGGGGAGGTGCATCTTATATCCAAATCTTTAATCATTTTAACGGCATGACTTCTGATTTTAGCAGAGTCCTTCAGCCTCATTCCTGCAAAGTTATTCGTAAAATCATTATTTATCTGCATTGCGGAAAATGCAATATTGGATTCAATTGATTCCTCCAATAAAAGTCCTATGCCTTTTCTGTCTTCGCTTACAAATGCAAGACCGGATTTAATTGCAGCCTTAGGGTCGTTTAAGGTTAATTTTTTACTTTCAAATTCTACTTTCCCTTTTGCGGGGAATACCCCCATAATCCCATTGGCAAGACCTAATTTCCCTTGTCCGGCAAGTCCGCCTATACCTACTATTTCACCCTTTTTTACACTGAGGTCTATACCCTTTACTCTTTCACCGGGCATTTCAACAACTAAATCCTCTATGTTTAATATTGTTTCGTCAACAATACTTTTGTTTGATTCATCTACTCTTTCAATGTTGATTTTTCGTCCAACCATCAGTTGAGCTATTTCATATTTATTAGTATCCTTCACATTTTTTGTAACAACATGCTCACCGTCTCGAAGAACCGTAACAGTATCGGCAACATCAATTATTTCATCAAGCCTGTGACTTATAAAAATAATTCCTATCCCTTTTCTTGAAAGCTTTCTTATGGCATTCAGCAGATTTTTAGCTTCTGATTCCGCCAAAACAGCCGTAGGTTCGTCAAAAACAAGAATCTTTATTCCTGTTTTATCGATTTCACGTGCAATTTCAATAAACTGCATATGCCCTACCGGAAGACCCGCCACCGGTAAAAATTCGTCAATATTCATATCCAAGGTATCCAAAGCTTTCCTTGTATCCTCGTTCATTTGTTTAACATTAAGTGTTTCCAAACGTTTTCCGAATACTGGACTTACCAAATTCGGTTTAGTAATTTCCCTGTTTAATTTGATGTTTTCAGTAATCGTAAATCCGGGAATAAGCATGAATTCCTGATGTACCATACCGATTCCATAATCCATGGCATCATGAGGCGACCTTATGTTTACCTCCTGACCTTCTATTTCTACAATACCTTCAAAACCGCCGGTTGTATGAATTACCGGCATACCGAAGAGAATATTCATCAGTGTGGATTTTCCTGCTCCGTTTTCACCTATAAGTGCATGAATTTCACCTTTTTTCAGCTCAATATTTATATCCTTCAACACTTTGTTTCCCGAGTATTCTTTTGAAACATGTTTTAAGCTTAGAAGGTTATCACTCATTTTTACCTCCTGTCGTATGACTTTTCTTAATTAGCAAAGGAATGAATCAGAAGTTCCCAATAAGAAATTCCGAAACATTCCTTATATTTATAGCTATTATAATGTTTATTTGATAATATGCTCTTCCCCGTAAGTTAAGAAATCCATCATTATTAACCTGAAATGCGGAATTTCCAACCCTTCTTCCGTATATGGGCTTGTAGCAACGGTAAGCTCAGCATATTCAGCCATCTTTTCTTCAAGTACTTTTACGTCTAATTCATCGCCTACATTGCCTTTTAACCACTCAATGGCATATTCCGTGGAAGCTACAGTATTCATCATTGCAACAGGCACCGGCCATGTGGAGAATCTTCCTAAAACACCTTTTTCTTTAAGTATTTTCGCGGTTTCACTTATTACAGTTGCCATACCTTCAACCGAAAAGTCTTTAGCTAATGATTCTATACCCAAAGCTGACGGGAATCCGTGGTACGGTGAAGGACAGCACGGCTGAGGATAAATTGCTCCTTCGTCAACACATGCTTTAATAAGCGGAGTCTGCATTGAACAGTTTGTCGAGAAGAAAGCCGTATCCTGTCCGAATCTGTCAACCAGCTTAGGAACGTCTTCAAGTATAAACAGCTGTGCTCCCGGTACGCCTACGTCACTTGTGGGGTCGGGTGCTGTAGCATCATGGAAATCAATTCCGATTTCCTTACATTTTGCAATCATCAGGGAACGTCTTTCCGCAAGCATTACAATGGACATATGTCTTGGGAATGAATAATGAACCAATGTTTTAGCTCCTAAATTCTTTGCTTGTACCGGAATGGCATCTCCCATTTTCAATTCATCAGGGTTCAAAATCAAGTCTGCTCTTTGTGCAACATCAGGTGGATTTTCCTGAGGTGTACAATAAACTATAAACATGTCATCTCGAGTTTCCAACAGTTTGTCAACTGCTGCGTTGGTTCCGGGAACAGCTTGATTTATAATCAATGCTTTAACTTCCGGGTCGGAACCTATTTTTGCTATTATGCTTATCATTTGCTCCTGTTCGGTCATGAAGTTATCAGGCCATAATTGGTGGACTATTTTGTCTTCTCCATATCTATTTACCATCAATTCAGCAGAACGGAACTCTTCTTCATTTTGAGACAGCGTGTTTGTAACAATCGCTATCTTTCCCTGAAAGTCTCCGGTGTCCTTCGCAGGCGTTTGTGCCGGCTGGCTGCATGCCGCTAACGATAAAACCATCATTACAACCAACAATAAACTTATTAACTTCTTCATTACTTGTCCCTCCTAATTTTTTCAGAATTATAAATTATTAATTATATATCCATATTATAATTGAATAAGTATTAATTGTCAATAAATTTTTGAAAACGTTATTATTCCTGTTATTTACAAAACATTAAAATCGTATTCATTGAGCATACATTTAGAAATAATTTTTTGTCGAAATTTATCGCAAAATATCAAGCATTACTTTTAATAATCAGCTGCGCCGAAAACCGCTTCATTGCAAAATATGCCGCATCATGGTATTTCATGCATCTTATCATTTTATTCATATTTATGCATTAAATATCCATAAATTGAAAGGGAGCTTCGCTCCCCATATCGCCGATAATACCTATTTTCAATCAAGATTTTCTAAAAATTTCCTCATTTTTCTTTTCTGCTCAGGAGTTAAGTATTTCTCAAAGTTCTTTAAGTCTTCAATTTTTTTGGTGTATTCCTGTTCCCCATATTGCTCTTTTAATTTCTTGCTCATATTTTTTGCATCCCTTAAAATTTCATCCTCGGACTTACCTTCATATTTTTCTTTAAATTCTTGAAATTGCTTATTATTTACAAAATCATTTACTTTTTTATCGCTTGCAGCTTTTTTAAATTCCTTGCTTTCCTTTATTTTGTTAATTTCTTTATCGTTCCTGAATATATTCGACATTCATATACCCTCCAATCATATTACATAATATGCCGTGAACATCATTTAATTACAATTTTATTTGTGATAGGGTCACTTAAAAACCATGTAACATAATTATTCCGCAGGAATATGATATAGGAAGATGTTTATAAGAAGGTGATATTATTCCAGTTCAAATATTATTATATGCTTTAGCGGCTAAGTACCTTTTCGGAAGCAATCAAATAAGCGGTGTTCCGACCAAACTTTCGGGAACAGCAAAATCATTTACCGCAGGAATATTGCAGGATCCCGGAAAAATGGAAAACATTATTAGTATGGTTCGAACCTTTGCACCACTTACTTCAGCACAAACAGTTTCAAAGGTAAATACATATCTGCCGGCAGTAGAAAAAGTAAGTACTTTGCTCGGCATGTACTCTTTTATCAGCAGAGCACAAAACTTCAGGCCAATCCAATCCATGGATGCCAAAACTCCTGCAGATAAAATAACAGCATTATTGAAAAGCGGAAATATTCCTGTTTCAAAGCTGATGGCGCAGCCCCTTTTAGCCAACAACATGGATAAAATAATGGGTGCCGTGGCAATGAATATGGCAAAGAACGGCGGTTTAAACGAAATGCTTTCCTCTTTGACAAACGGCAATAAAAACAACATAAATGAAATGCTTTCTTCCTTAACAAACGGCAATAAGGATGGCAATACCGATTTAAACAGCTTAATGGAAACATTCATGCCAATGATAAATAACATTATGTCTTCTTCCGATAAATCCGATGAGTCGGATGCTCCTGATGTACATTCCGATAATGATGTATTTAAGAGTGCACAGTTTAACTACGGCACAGACGATAATGAAAGTGAAAACAAACCTGTTAACACACCCCCTTCGGCAGAGAAAAACTTAAAACATGATAAACATGCTCTAAAACCAATTCGCATCAGGCAAAGAAGAAGATAAAACTCCGAATAACGGGGTTAGGGCATAAAAAAAGATTCTTAAATCTAAAGATTTAAGAATCTTTTTTTAATTTGTAAAGATTTCTGTTATCCAAAAGCCATATCTTATCGGTAAATTGCCCCGGCTCGATGAGTTCAAGAGAATGCTCGAAATCAAACATTCTTGCATCTATTATATCTAAAAAGTGCAAAAGCTCAGCCTCCGGCGTCATAGGTTTTTTGGGGCTTCCAAACTCAGGCTCGTAGTGATGGGATAAGACCATGTGCTGCAATATCACGCTTTTTTCTCTTGTGATTCCTATTTTTTCACCTTCCGAATCTATTTCCTTTATCCCCTGAATTATATGACCAAGTAATTTTCCCTCCATGGTGTAATCAGAAACAATTCCGTATTCGTCAGAATCCATTTCCAATATCTTGCATATGTCATGGAGAATTACGCCGGCATATACATAGTCAGTGTTAAGGAAATCATAAACCTGGCAAAGCTTCTCCCCCGACTGAAGCATTCTCAGATTATGATACAAAAGTCCTCCCCTGTAGGAATGGTGATTTTTCTTTGCTGCAGGATAATAAAATAATTTAGTTTCATATTTTTTGAGGATGTTGAAAACAAGGGAACTTATTTCCGCATCCTTGATTTTCTTCACATATGAATATACGTCAGCGAGCATTTCATCAAGCGCAATTGGAGCAGAAGGTATTAATTCTGAAATATGAACGTTGTCTTCAGGGTATTTTTCTCTTATTTTGTTAACCTTTAGCTGCCTTAATCCATTCCATTCGAGAACCTCTCCTCTTACTTTTACAATGGGGTTTTCCTCTATTAACTTTTCGGTTTCCTTAGTGTAATCCCAAACCTTTGCATTTATTTCACCTGTCTTGTCAACCAAATCTATATCTATATATTGTTTCCCGTTTGTAGTTTTCTTAACTTCAAAATTCTTAATCAAATAAAACCCATCCGCCTTTTCGCCGGGCTTAAGTTCAGCAATTGTTTTATTTGCTTTGAGCATGTTTTTCATCTGTTCTTTCGATTTATCATTCAGCATATCTGCAATACTTTGACCCATGATTAACTCCTCTTAAAATTTGATATTTAATTATACCATACTTATTCGAATCAATAAACACAATTTTACCGAAAGAAAAAGACACCCCTTTTGAGGGTGCCCCTTTGGTTATTAACATTCCCGTCTGAATAATTGTTACATTCACAGAGCATAATCTCAGTTTTAAGGAGTGTGCTTCTTCCAATACTTTTTAATTTTAAAGAATCCGACCAAGCATATGATTATGAAAGGTATCAGCAGCGGAGAGCTTGATATTATGTTTACAACCAAGTTTTCCAAAGCTCTTATTATGCCGTTAACGGTATTTATCAAACCATTCTTCGATCTTTCCCACACATTATCCT
This sequence comes from Sedimentibacter sp., assembly GCA_036720515.1. Taxonomy (GTDB): domain Bacteria; phylum Bacillota; class Clostridia; order Tissierellales; family Sedimentibacteraceae; genus Sedimentibacter. The sequence goes on along the minus strand of DAIMMU010000041.1, from coordinate 9,757 downwards.
TAGCTTTTAATGTAAGGCTTGCAGTCATTACTTCTTCAATTTCCAAATTTATTGTTGACATTGAAGCCCTGTCATTTATATCGCTTAAGCTAATATTTAATGAATCTATTTCGGTTCTTACTCTTCTAAGCTCATTTTCTATAAGCAGCATTTCTTCAACTGTATTTGCTTTTTCAAACAGTTCTCTTAAGTGCTGTTCCTGAACCTCCAAATTTTTTACTTTGTTGTCCTTTTCATAATATTCCTTGGTTACGTCAGTTTCATTAATATTCTTTCTTCTTATCTCAACAGTATTTTCCAGATAATCTACAAATTCATAAAAGTTTTCCTGAGGAACTCTGATTCGTATGTTGCCGTACATGAGCTTATCATTATCATAAACCTGATAAACTTCAGTATTGTTGCTTTCTAAAAATCCTCCTAAGGAGCTTAATTTCATGGACAAGTCATCCATAAAAACGTCATAATCCTCCGTTTGAGCGGAAATTGCGCCGGTTTTGATTATTTTCATTTCCTTTTCCGCTTTTGAGGATGTAAGCATAACTGAATCATTTGCAATATATGATGAAGCTTCTCCTCTTATTTCCTCCGCAATTTTATCGCTATATTCTTCGAGAGCCTCAGCAGGTTCTATTGCTTGAGGTGCGACGGCTTTATTTTCTTCAGTTGCAGCCATATCATAGGAACTTTCGGTTTTAGATTTTATTCCAAAATTATTTTTTCCTGAATTCATATTGCCTACAAGAAACACCAATACCAATGCGGCGGCAATACTTCCGTATTTCATCCACTTGAAGCGGTTAATTTTTTTTATTTTGGAAGCTTCCTTGCGGGTTTCTAATTGAGGACCGTTCTCCAATAATTTTTCATGAAGTCTCGCACAGTAACCTTCAGGCGGCTCTTCTTCAGGCAAACTTTGTAATACTGATATTAAATTTTCGTATTCTTCCAACTCTTTTTGACAATTTACGCAGGACTTAATATGCTCTTCCATCTGACGCATTTCTTCATCGCCTAATTCATTATCAATATATAATGACAGTTTGTCACATATTTCATTACAATTCATCTAATCACCACCTTAGCTCTGGGCTTTCATTTCTATTTCCAATAATTCTTTTAAACACTTTCTTGCTCTTGATAACCTTGATTTTACCGTTCCCAAATTACAAGACAGTATTTCGGATATTTCTCCATAAGTGAAACCTTTTATATCTCTTAGTATTATTATAGTTTTAAAGTCATCCTCCAACTTGTTAATTGCATTATTTACAAGCTGCGTGCTGAAATTTCTATCAATTAACGCATCCGGATTGTTAGATTCATCGGAAATTTCTCTTTGAATTTCTCTTCCCGAACCTAAGTCTATTGTTTCGTCTATTGACACTGCATTAATAATTTTTTTGCGCTTAAAATCAATACATGTATTTACTACAATCCTATACATCCATACCTTAAATGTGGATTCCATATTAAAGTTATTTATACTTTTAAATATCTTTATCAGTGCCTCCTGGGAAGCATCTTCAGCGTCTTCAACATTCCTAAGTACCCGAAGCGCAATGTTGTAGGCACTTTTTTTATAATCTTTGATCAGCTCTTCAAAAGCATCAACATTTCCCTTCCGACTTTCCTCTACAAGCCACCTTTCATTGCTATTCATTGTTCCACCCCGTTCGGTTATATATTAGACGTTAACATTTTTAAATTTGTTCCACAATTTTTTATTTTGCTTAATTATATCATCATGACATGTTTTAATCAATAAAAAAAGGAAGGATGTACCTACCTTAAAAACAAGACATAATTGCTAAATAATGAGATAAATAAAAGGACATAGCTATAATAGTTATGCCCTTTTATTCTTTTATATATGGAGGTAATTACTGAAAGTCCAAACTCAATTTAAAAGCTCAGACAAATGTAAGAATTTATCAACTCTTTTTACTTTACATCAATAAGCATATACATTCCTTCCAATAGGAAGCTCTATATGTGTTGTCATATACCATTTACCATTGATTTTCAACATATCAAGTGCATTATAATATGTCATATGATTATTATCGCCGGTCATGCTTATTTCATAAGCTACATTAATAATATTTCCTCTATTCTTCATTTCTATAATCTTTATTGAAATTTCGATATTGTTTCCTAATAATTTTTGAGCTTCTTCTTTATATGACTCGTAAAATTTCGGTTGCATTCCTGCCATAGTCATAGCTTGTTCAAAATAGTATTTATATTCTTCTACTAAACAATTCTCCATATCTTCTAAATTAGAAGTTACATATACGGCATGATAAAAATCCTCTAAGGTTTTTTGTGGTGTGTTATTTATATCGATATATATTATATATGCAAATATCATTAGTACAAGAGCTGCAGTTAAAATGATTGTTGACCCTTTAAAAGATGTTCTGCTCTTTGCCATAAAATATCTCCTTATAAAGTACTAAGTTACCGGTTATGATTATATAATATTTAACTTATATATATCTTCCCTACGATTTTCAAGTGATAATAATTGTTTTTTCACTTTTTGCCTAAATTCTAAATCTATTTCAGCCGTAATAACGCATGGTTTATCTGAAGCTGTCGCTATTACGGTGCCCCATGGATCAATTATCATAGATCTTCCATATGTAGGACCATCATATTTAACACCGCACTGACCGGGTGCTAACATATAACAGCTATTTTCAATTGCACGGGCTCGAAGCAGTGTTTCCCAATGATCCTTTCCTGTCGCAAGAAGAAAACTTGATGGAGCAAAGAATACTTCAGCACCTTGAAGAGCCATTAAACGATAAAGCTCCGGAAATCTCATATCATAGCATATGGATAGTCCAAACTTACCATAATCTTCAGTATCTACTACAACTATATTTTTCCCCGGCTTCTTACTGTCAGATTCTCTATATGAACCAGCATTTTTTACGTCAACATCAAAAACATGTATTTTATTGTATTTAGCTACTAATTCTCCATTAGGATTAATTAACATAGTAGTATTATAAGGACGAGGATCATCATTATTTTTCTCACTTAAACTGCCTGCATGAATCCACACACCATATTTAACTGCTAACTTTGAGAACTCATTAAAAATATTTCCACCCGGCATATCTTCAGCGTACTGTAAATAATCGTGTCCCTGATATGCCCAATTTTCAGGTAGTGCAACAACCTTAGCTCCTCTTTCTGCCGCTTCGCAAATAAGCTCTTTTGCTGTTTTAAGATTTTCATTATAATCTTCCTGTGTATCTATTTGAATTACACAAGCAATATATTTTTTCATGATAATACCTCCCTATATATTAGCATTTAAATTCATCTTTCATATACTCTACAATTCTGTCAACACATTTTCCAACTATTACTTTACCTTTTTCAGCAGCTGCAATTGTAGCATCTCCAAGAATTCCATTTTCTGTAGTTTTATTGAAAACAGTATAGTTTATTATATCACTGTATTTGTCAAAATCATAACCTTCCATAGGTGTTACCTTTTCTGCTTTTCGAAACTCTACATACTCCGGATGAAGATGTAGCATGACTGAAGTTCCACATTCGCTGGCATGTCCATGAGCCATCCATCCCTCATATTCACAAACACCTTTCGCTTTATCCTGAGTAAAACGCCACCAGTCAATCTGTGCTGTTTTGATTCCAAGTTCACGCTCTAAAGGTCTGCAAATATGACCGATTAACGGAACATTCCCTGCATGTCCATTTATAAACATGAAATTTTTAAATCCCCATTTAATTAGTGACTTCATATAATCAGATATAACTGCACTCCAAGTTTCTGGTCTCAGGTATAATGTTCCGGGATATAAACTTAGAGAGTATGATTCTCCGACTTCTAAACTTGGTCCTACTATTGCATTAACTTTTTCAGCAACAAGCTTAGCAATGTCTTGAGCAACTATTATATCAGTACCCATAGGCATATGTGGCCCATATACTTCTATGGCTCCAACAGGCAAAATAATTGTATCACATGTTTTTCTTATTTCATCAAACTCAGAAGAACTCATTAACTTCATTATTTTAGTATTTTCCAATTTTTAACACTCCTTTAATAGTTTATTTGATGTTATTTATAGACTTTACGTTATGACAAGCCACAAAGTGATTTGGTAATGCTTCTATCATCGTAGGATTTTCAGATAAGCATATTTCTGTGGCAAATTGGCATCTTGCAGCAAACCTGCAACCAGGTTTTGGGTTAACAGGAGAAGTAATTTCACCCTTTAAAAGCTTTCGTTCTCCTCTTTCAAATACCGCCGGTATTGGAACTGCAGCTAACAACGCCTTTGTATAAGGATGAAGGCGGTCATGAAACATATCTTCACTACTGGAAAACTCAACCATCATACCTAAATACATAACTAAAATTTCATCTGACATATGTTTTACTACAGACATGTCATGTGTTATAAACATATATGTTAGTCCCAACTCATCTTGCAAATCCATCATCAGGTTTAAAATCTGAGCTTGTATAGATACATCCAATGCTGAAACCGGCTCATCACAAACTATAAATTTAGGATTTAATGATAAAGCTCTTGCAATACCTATTCTTTGACGTCTTCCTCCATCAAGTTCATGGGGATAAGAACTTGCGAATCTGCTTGCCAGTCCCACTGTATCCATCAATTCAGCAACCCTTATGCCTAGTTCCTTATTTGTTTTACACATATTATAAATTATTAGGGGTTCTGCTATTATCTGGCTTACAGACATTCTCGGATTTAAAGATGAAAATGGGTCCTGAAAAACCATCTGCATATCCTTACGTAATTCTTTTAGCTTTTGTTTAGATATAACGCTTATGTCCTCATCATTAAAAATTATTTGACCATCTGTACGATCTATAAGATGAATTACAGTTCTTCCTAATGTAGATTTACCACATCCGGATTCTCCTACAACACCCAAAGTATTTCCTTGCTTTATGTTAAATGAAACATCATCAACAGCATGTAAAGCTCCTCTTGGTGTTTTAAAATATTTTTTTAGATTTTTAACACGTATTAATTCTGCCATATCACACCTCTTTATTTGCAAATAAAGTACATTTCACAAAGTGCCCGGGTTCAATTTCAGTATTTGGAATATCACCTTTTCTACATATTTCGCTGACATTAGTGCACCGATCTGCAAAAGAGCAACCCTTTACTATTCTTGTAGGATCCGGCATAAGTCCTGCGATTGGTTTAAGTCTTTTAACATTTTCATTAAAATTAGGAATCGATCCAAACAGACCAATCGTATAAGGATGACTTGTATTATTGTAAATGTGCTCCAACTTGCCGTATTCTACAATTTCGCCGGCATATACAATGGCGACCTTATCACATGTTTCGGCAACTACACCTAAATCATGTGTTATCAAAATTAACGTTGTATTATATTTCTCTTTTAATTTCTCGATTAAATCTAAAACCTGTGCTTGAATGGTTACATCAAGAGCAGTTGTTGGTTCATCGGCAATAAGTAATGAAGGGTTGCATGCTAATGCAATGGCTATTACAATACGCTGCTTCATTCCTCCAGAAAACTGATGTGGGTATTCAATATATCGTTCTCCTTCAATGCCTACTTCCTCCATCATTTCTCGGGCTCTCTCTAATGCCTGCTTTTTATTTACATTCTGATGAAGCAACACTACTTCAGCTATCTGGTCACCAACAGTCATCATAGGATTTAATGCAGTCATCGGATCCTGAAATATCATAGATATTTCATGACCTCTGAACTTTCTCTTTTCTTCAGCAGTCTTTTTTATTAAGTTTTCACTTTTATATATTATGTCTCCACCTACTATTTTACCCGGGGGATTGGGAATCAATTGCATTATTGATAATGCCGTTGTAGTTTTACCTGCGCCGGTTTCCCCAACCAGACCTAATGATTCTCCTTCCTTCATAGAAAAATTAATACCGTTAACTGCACGAACTATATCCTTCCCGGATTTATAATGTACATGTAAATCTCTTACTTCTAAAATATTATCACTCATCTAAACACCCCCTAATTTTTAAGTTTAGGGTCAAGGGCATCCCTTAATCCGTCACCAAACAAATTAAATGAAAATGCAGACGCCATAATTGCTAACCCCGGAAAAGTAACCAGCCACCAGTAATCTCTTATATACGCACGGGCAGATGAAGCCATCGAACCCCATTCAGGTGTTGGTGCCGGTACCCCTAATCCTAGAAAGCTTAATCCTGTAGCTGTCATTATCGCAACTGCAATACTCATGGTTGCATGAACAATAATCGGAGCTAAACAGTTAGGCAAAATATATTTTATAATGATTCTGGCATTGCTTGAACCGGTAGCACGAGCTGCCTCTACATATTCAAGATCCTTGACGGTAAGAACTGAAACTCTAGTTATTCTTGCATATCCCGAAATAGATCCTATAGAAATCGCAATAATAAGATTCGTAATACTTTGTCCTAATGCAGCAACAATAGATATACCTAACAGGGTATTAGGTATAGCCATTAAAACATCTATACATCTCATAAATATACTATCAATCACTCCGCCGTAAAAACCGGCTATGCTGCCTATAAGAACTCCAATTATACATGATATGCCTACGGATATTAGTCCGATTCTCAAAGAAGTTCTGCAACCATAAACTACCCTAGTAAAAATATCTCTTCCAAATTCATCTGTTCCAAATAGATGCTCTCTATTTGGAGGTACAAAACGTTCTGAGAAGTTTTGTTTAATTGGATCATATGAAGTCAAAGCAGTAGGAAACAACATACAGAATATCAGCACAACTACTATTATTAACCCTAGTACAGCAGCCTTATTTCTCAAAAATCTAATTATAATCTCCTTATTTTGGCTACGCTTTGTTATACTTACAGCTTTTTCATTTTTCTTTTTATTATTAGCGTTAAATTGTTGAGCTCCTATATCAGACAATACTTCCTACCTCCTTTTCTTGCTTATTTTTTTTGCTATTTTCAGCCAAGTATTGCGTTTTTATTCGCGGATCTACAAAAGCATATATAATATCTGTAATCAAATTAATAAACGACATAGTAAAAGCTACAAATAGAATGCCTCCTTGTACCAATGGAGCATTTTTAGTATTTATTGCATCAACTATCAGCTTTCCTATTCCAGGTATTGAAAAAACTATTTCTATAACTGCAGCGCCACCCATCAGTTTTGCAAAGTCAACCCCAACTACAGTAATTATCGGTAATACTGCATTTCTGAAAGCATGAAATAATATAACAAAGTATTCCTTTTGTCCTTTAGCATGAGCTGTTCGTACATAATCTTGTCTTATTTCTTCTAACATAGAAGAACGAGTCATACGCATACATGCAGCTAGAGTCTGAGTGCTTAGAGTAAAAGCAGGAAGTATCCAGTGTTTCCATGTTGTAATTCCTGAGGAAGGTAAAATACCCAAAATAACTGAAAATAATATTATAAGCATAAGACCTTCCCAAAAGCTGGGCATAGACACACCAAGCATGGCAATAATTCTTGTTACGTTATCAATAATACCATATTGTTTTACAGCAGATATGATACCGAAAAAAACTCCTATAATAACTGCAAATACAATGCTTATAAGTGTCAGCTTAAATGTTGTAGGAAATCTGCTTAAGATTTCATTTAATACCGGTTGTTTAGTTGTATATGATATACCTAAATCTCCGGTTATTGCTTTTCTTATATAATTTATAAATTGAATGAGGAAAGGATCATTCAATCCGTTTTGCTCATTAAAAATTGCAATGTCTTCTTCCGTTGCCATATCACCTAATATAAACTTTGCAGGCTCGCCAGGTGAAAAATACATCATACAAAAAGTAATTAATGCTACTCCTAATAATACAGGAATCATTGCAACTAAGCGCCTTAAAATATACTTTGACATAAGATTCCTCCATCTAAATTTTTAAAGCTTTACGGCTGTCATAAGACAGCCGTTTGTATCTCTTAATAATATACTTTCTTTAGTTCTTATTCATAAATAACCCAATTTTTAGGATCTATATGATCTTGTGCAGGATGGAATTCAAATCCTTCAAGCTTATCGCTAACTCCATATACTGTTGGCATAACCATGTAAGGATATGTATATCGAATTTTATAAATATAATCCATTACTTCTTTTAAGCATTCGTCTCTCTTTGGGTCACCATAATAATATGTTCTTAATTCCAATAGTTTAGCATCAAGCCAATCATCATTACCGTTCATTCTTGAACCGAAGGTTGACTCGTAAATTATTAAAACATTGGAAATTTCAGTGGCAGTACCATCACGCAGGGATACTTGGAACTTGCCGTTATTTTGCGCATCGTAAGTAGCTAATGGGCCAGATATTATTTCAACATCAATGTTAATTTCTGACCACATTGCTTGTAAAATCTCTGCAGCCTTTTCAAAAATAGGTTGTGGTTCAACATGAAGTTCTATAGAGAATCCATCTGCATATCCGGCTTCAGCCATAAGTTCTTTAGCTTTTTCTATGTCATATGGCATCTCTGGCATTTCCATGTATCCATTCATTACAGGTGGAGCAAATCCTGATATGATTGTTCCCACTCCATCACTACTTGCTTCAGTCAACGCATTTTTATCTATAGCATACGACATTGCATATCTGACTCTTTCATCTTTCAAAAGTTCTTCTTCCATACTGAATACAACAACAAAGTATCTGAAAGAATCACCTTGTTCAATGTGATAACCATCAATATTATTAACTCTTTCAATATCAGTTCCTTCTATGTAATATGCAATATCAGCAGCTCCCGTTTCAAGCTCAATTACTCTTGCTGTAGGTTCGCCAATAAATTTAATTATCACATTTTCAGTTTTTGCAGGCTCTCCCCAATAATGCTCATTACGAGTTAATTCTATTTGAGTGCCGCTTGTCCAATTAACAAGCTTATATGGTCCTGTTCCTACAGGATTCCTTGCGAAAGTTTCTGCACCCATTTTCTCAAATGCTGCTTGACTTGGAATACTTCCCCTGCCTGTAGACATTGTATTTGAAAACGGAGCCCAAGCTTGTGTAAATTTTAATGTAAAGTTTAAGTCATCCTCAATTGTACTGTTTTCCAAATCAATAAATTTAAAGTGAGATTGACTTACAGGAGACTCTTGGCAACGCTTTATTGCCCAAAGTACGTCAGAACTTTTTAAGTCTGTTCCATCAGAAAACTTTACACCTTCTTTTAACTTAAATTTCACAGTTGTTTCATCAACTTGTTCATAACTTTCTGCAAGCTCAGGAACAACTACGCCATCAGCACCTAAAGTAAATAAGTCTTCATAAATGAACTGTAATACAATGGTAATGTTATCATTGTTTGCATATGCCGGATCTAGTGTTGCTGGTTCACTTTGAACGATAAGCGTTATCGTGTCTTTTGCTTTTTTCTCTGATGTTTGCTCTTGTGATTTGTCTTCACCTTTTTCTTCACCCGTAGTGTTGCCCGGAGTATCAGTATTTGTTGTACTGCTACATGCAGTCATCATACTAATAATCATCAACACTGACAGCAATAATGATAGTTTTCTTTTCATTACTTTCTCCTTAATTTTTATTTATTTACTAATACTTTTCCCTTAAAGGTTAGTAAATGATAACGATAACAGTGATAACATAATATTCATGTTCAAAATTTTATAAATGAATACTTTGAGTTTTATTGACATATCTAAGAAAATAAGTTATAATCTTTATAAA
>DAIMMU010000256.1:0-2245 GCA_036720515.1 Sedimentibacter sp. | reverse complement strand
TTTTTAACTTTATGCTGCAAGGTTTGACGTTTAATTTTCAATATATTTGATGCTCTTGTAATATTATTGTTGCTTTTTTTAAGAGCCTTCTCTATTATTCTTTTTTCTAAATTACCTAAATATTCATCTATACCGGAATCTTCAATTTTTTCATATTCATCGATTTGATAATCTATTGAATATTGAATGGAAAAATGGCTGCTGTCCAATATATGTTCATTTTCATCGCACATGCTTATCGCCGACATGATTATATTTTCAAGCTCTCTAACATTGCCCGGATATTCATATTTTAGGAGGTAATCATACACTTCATCCGAAAAATCAGTAACATGCCTGTTAAACCTCTCATTGTATTTTTCAACAAACATTTTAGCAAGCATAATAATATCATCTTTTCTGCCTCTTAATGGCGGCACATTTATTTGAATTACATTAAGCCTGTAAAATAAGTCCTTCCTTAGCTTACCTTCCTGTAATATTTTTTCGGGGGGTTCATTGCAGGTAGTTATAATCCTTACGTCAATAGGAATATCGTTTGCACCTCCGACCCTCCTTATATAATTTTCCTGAAGCACTCTAAGAAGCTTAGGCTGTAATTCGTAAGGCATGGAATTTATTTCATCCAAAAGAAGAGTTCCTCCGTTTGCCTGTTCAAATAGACCGGCTCGGTCAACAGCGCCGGTAAACCCCCCTCTGGAAGTACCGAACAGCAATCCTTCCAAAAGTGATTCCGGAAGAGCGGCACAGTTTTGCGCAATAAAAGGTTTGTCCTTTCTTAAGCTTGCATAATGTATGCTTTGAGCAATTAATTCCTTGCCCGTGCCTGTTTCGCCGTAAATAAAAACTGAAGCGGAATTTTTTGAAGATTTTTTTGCCCTATCAATAACTTCCGCGAAATTATCACTTTTTCCAATAATATTGTCAAAATTATATTTTCTGATTTTCTTTTGCTTAGCCCTTTCGGGTTTTCCTATTTCATCATGCAGCTTTAAGATTGTATTTGACATTTCCTTTATTTTGGTAATGTTTTTTGCAACCTCTACAACAGCAATAACCTGGTCATCGATTATGACAGGGACTGTTGTGTTGATTGTAGAAATTTCTTTACCATCTTTATTTAAATAGGTCTGTTTTAAATTCTTTGTAACAACTTTTGAATTTAATGCTTTTAGAAGAGTGCTGTTTTCGTTATTTAATCCTTTAAAAACTTCTGTAAACGGTTTCTGGATAACATCACGTGAATCCATTTTCTCTAAATTGGACATTGATTCATTATATATAATGGTATTACCGTTTCTATCAAGTACATGAACTCCTTCATCTACCTGCTGCAAAATTTTTTGCATCAAGAACAAATACTCCTTTGCTTTCATCGCACCCTCCTTTAGGATTATTTATTTAATTATATCATATTAATACATTTTTTACAATGATATCTTCAAACCTTCCTTTATCCAATATCCGTCCAATTACTCCACAGATATATATCTTTTTAAACTTTTTTTGAGTTATTCCTAAAAAATTTATGTCTTCCATAGCTATTTTCTATTTCATTTAACTTTCCTATAGTATTCAATACTGTTTTACCTGCTTCTGTTTCTCTATAAATACAGTTTACCTGTGTTTGCCTATGTAATTTTTCATTATTTACTTTTTCGTTAATATATTGTATATTGATAAAGTTAAAGCATATACAATGGGAGGTACAAATGAAAAAAATAGAAAGTTTTCAAGTAAATCATTTAAAATTAAAAAGAGGTATTTATGTTTCAAGAAAAGACAAGGTTGGAGAAAATATCGTTACAACCTTTGATATAAGAATGAAAGAGCCTAACAAGGAGCCCGTTATAAATATTGCGGAACTTCATACCATAGAACATTTGGGAGCTACATTTTTGAGAAACCACGAAATATATGACAAAGAAACAATATATTTCGGACCCATGGGATGCAGGACGGGATTTTATGTAATTTTTAAAAATGATTTAAAATCATCTGATATATATGGGATTATTAAGGAAATGTTTTTCTTTATTATGAATTATGACGGAGAGGTTCCTGGTGCAGATGCCATATCCTGCGGAAATTATCAGGATATGAATTTAAGTATGGCTAAATACGAAGCTTCTAAGTTTTATAATGAAGTGCTTTTAAATATCAAAGATGAAAATTTATACTACCCGAAATAAAGAAGCCCTAACCCCATTTATTAGAGGTATGGGGACACACCTTCAGTATAGGG
>DAIMMU010000040.1:0-15869 GCA_036720515.1 Sedimentibacter sp. | reverse complement strand
GTAGTAGCAACCATTAGCCAAAGACAAGGGTGTCCATCGTGAGGTGGAATCTGAATTATCCCAGAAGAAATATTATCCGAGAATCTAGTGTGAAATCATGATTGTTTCACCGTTTACATTTGTTCTTCTCAGATAAGTTTTCTCCAAGTATAATGCGACATAGCAAAGTCTCATTAGAAAAGGAGAAGAACAGAATGAATTTTCAAATTAGCAATCAGCAGCAATTTGATTTACAATTGCAGGAATTCCTTGATGATTTAAAAACAAGGGATTATTCAGAAACAACAGTCAATGGCTACAAGTCATTTCTTAAAAAGGCATGGGCGCACATTACACAGGCAGGGGATACTTATACACTGAAGACCTCCCAACTGTTTAGGGACGAAATTGCTCTGGGGTTCCCACTTTCTGAAAGCAGCAGGAAACATATCAAGACAAGCATCAGGCGCTTCAATGATTATCTTTCCGAACAACCCTATGTATTTCGGCAAGGCAACGGTCGTGAAGAGCCTCCTGAGATTTTTCAAATAGTTCTGGGTGATTATGTTGCAGATCTACTTGCTCATGGTTTGAAACCGGCTACGGTCGAGGTCAGACGGATTTTTGCGACTCAGTTCCTGAATTCTGTCTATAGACAGGGCATCCGATCCTTAAATGAAATTTCAGGAATTCATGTTGGAGCTGCAGTCCTTTCTGCAGGCTCTGCGGAAGGAATCTGCCAGAAGCTACCACATTTTTTGAAATACCTGAATGAGAAGGAGCTAACAAATCTTGAACTCTATAAAGCTATCCCTACATTCATCCCTGAAAAGAAGCTTCCCTCTTTCTATGACAAAAGTGAGCTTCTTCAAATACTGTCCAGCATTGACCGCAACTCTCTTTCTGGTAAAAGAGACTATGCAATCATGCTGATGCTTACCACGTATGGACTGAGAGCAAAGGATCTTGTTGAACTTAAAACTGAGAACATTGATTTCCAGCACTGCTACATATCCTTTAAGCAGTCAAAGACAGAAAGAATGTATCGGGTGGAGCTATTACCAGCAGTACAGGAAGCACTTGAGATATATTTGTCTGAAACAAATCCTTCGTTGGAAAATAAGCCTGTTTTCCACAGCATTCACGCGCCTTGCCGACCATTGAGCAGAAGCGCCGCCTGGAGCATTGTTGCAACTAGGATTAAATCATCGGTTGAGGCGAAAGGCAGGAAGCAGGGACCCCATGCTATCCGTTCCAGCTTGGCAAGCGGGCTTATCGCTGACGATGTTCCATATCCTGTAGTCCAAAAGGTTCTTGGGCATGCTGACCCAAACGCAACAAAAAGATATGTAGCCATAGACATCGAGCGGTTAAGGAAATGTTCCCTTGAGTGTCCCGAGGCAACCGGACGCTTCCTTTCATATCTGGAAGGAGGCGAGTGGAAATGAAGGGATACCACAACCCATTAGGCACAGAGATGGAACGTTATCTTGAGCTCCTTGAAAAAGCTGGTCGCTATGTCAAAGGCATTAGAGGATTGTTCCGGGAGCTTGAAGCTTGTATCCCTTGCAATGTTTCAAAGGAAGAGGCTCTTTCGGATGCAATCCTTTTCGACTGGGACCAAAACCTTTCCTGCTCGCCGATGACAAGGAAACGCAAGTATTCTGAGCTCAGCGGTTTCGTTGGATTCCTTCGGTCGGTGGGGATTGCTTGCCATATCCCTGCAATACCAAAAACGCCAGCCAGTACCTACGCCCCTTACATTTTTAACGAAACTGAATGGGATAGGATAATACAGGAAGCTGATAATCTTGCCACTGCATTGAAACGCACAGGGACAGACATGCCGGTTGTATTCCCGATGTTAATTCGGCTTTTGTACGCCTGTGGGTTGCGAGTTTCGGAGGCTCTTGCCCTGAAAACGGAAAACATGGACTTCAATCAGGCCTGTTTAACCATCCGCAAATCAAAAAGAAGGCGCCAGCGCCTTGTTCCCATGAAGGAAAGCACATCGGAACTTTTATTGAGATACTGTACAAGAAAGGGGCTACTTTCACAGCCGGAATCCTACATTTTTTCATGTGCAGATGGCAACCCTCCCAGTGAAAAGTGGGTTCAGCGATGGTTTGCTGTCGCACTGGAAAACAGTGGCATTAGCCAGACGAGACAGCATCCTGGTGAAAGGGGAATCTGCCCGCACTGTCTAAGGCATACCTTCGTTTTCAGATCATTCCAGGCTTCTGGTGATACGTTTGAAAACACCGTTCCATTTTTGTCAACCTATCTGGGGCATGAAAACATCATGGAAACAGACCGGTATCTGCGCTTTTCATACGAACTGTACAGTGAAGCCCATGAAAAAATCTCGGAATACACCGAGGGTCTGTTCCCGGAGGTGGAAGCATGAAGAAATCAAATGTATTTTTGGACATCATGTCGTCATACCTAACAAAGTATACAGTCGTTACAAAGGGGTTAAGCGAAAACACTATCCGATCCTATACATACACCTTTCAGCTACTGTTTGTTTTCCTGAAAGAGCAAAAAGATATCCCGCCGGAAAAGGTTCAGTTTAAAGCCCTTGACAGAAATACACTGGAACTGTTCCTCTTATGGCTGGAGAGAAGCCGTGAATGCAGTATCTCCACAAGAAATCAGAGGCTCAGCGGATTATCATCTTTTGCAAAGTACGCGGTAGATAAGGAACCGGTTGTGGCGGCCGGTTTTTACAATGCAGTGTTAGGGATTCCCAAAAAGAAAGATGATGAGACTATTCCTATATATTTTACAAAAGAAGAAATATCTATCATGCTTCATCTTCCAGCCGGAAACGGGAAAGTGACATACAGGAATCGGACATTGCTTAGTGTTCTTTATGCAACAGGAGCCCGGGCTCAGGAACTATGTGATATATGCGTCCGGGACATACACTTTGGAGAGAAAACATCCATAAAACTGGTTGGTAAGGGAAGAAAAGCTCGAATTGTAACGATACCTGCACAGTGTGCTGCTTTATTAAAAGATTATCTGTCATCTGTATACAAACTAACATCTTTGGACAGTCATTGTTAATTCTCAAATACAAATCATAGAAAAGCACAGATAATTATTAAATAGAATAATGTGATAAGCAAAGGAATACAATTTTAATTTGAGAAAAATTATCACATTAAATTAGTATAATAATCACTGAGATGGAAATATTTGCATTGAGGTGATTTTAAAATGCAAATAACATTTTATACAGATAGCGAGGCTGTAGAATTTTCAGTAAGAAACAATGAAATATTTCCACCCACTCCTGAAAAATGCCCCTTCAAAGATTGCTCCATGCCTGTAAAATTAGAAAAACACGGTTATTACAAGCGTTTCTTCATCAGTAAAAAGTTCTTTGGAGTTTTATATATACGAAGATATATTTGTCCCATATGCGGGAGAACAGTTTCATTTCTGCCGTATTTTTGCATTCCATACTTTCAGTATTCTGCTTTGGACATATTAAATATATTATATGAACTTTATCATAGCGGGATATCTCTTGAAAAATTAGTTAAAAAAGCAAAGGAAGGATTGCCATTTATAGAGCGGCGTCACATTAATTTTTACCGGAGAAGAATAATTAGAAATCGAAAGTTAATACAGTATGTTTTAAACTTGATGTCTCCGGAATTCATCTCTACGGGAAACATCCCGGAGAATCAAGTCTGGGTCAAGAAATTCCTTGAGATAGTCTCCATCATACACACCACTGCATTCTTAGTCGACTTCTCAAAATTAACAGGAAAATCATTTATGACCTCTCAATATGTTGCAGTATAAATTGTTTCCAATTAAAGCCATCTTATACAATTTTCTTTAGCAACACTACATTCCCGATTGGCACATATTTTTTAACATTATAAAATCTTTTTAAATCAAAATAACTTAGAAAGCCAAAAGGGAGGCTAAAATGGATGATAAAACAAGGAATGCAATAGCGTTAAAGAAATTTTCCATAATAGGACCTGTGCTAAACGGGCAGGTTAAAAGCAACACGGAGTATTTCAAACAGGTGGCAAGTTCACCAATTGAAATGCCATATTATGGTGTACGTAATTATTCATACAAGACTTTAGAGTCATGGTTATGCGACTACAATAAAAGAGGTCTTGACGGTCTGATAAGGGGGTGCAGAAGCGATAAGGGAAAATCAAGGAAGATATCCACAGAAATAGGCGAAGAGATTTTAAACAGAAGAAAATCAAATCCAAAGATACCGGTTTCTATTCTTTACGAACAAATGGTATCAGAAGGAATAATAGATCCCGGAAACATTTCAAGACCTACAGTATACCGATATATTGAAGATTTATCACTTGCGGGGGAATTAAAGGATGATGAAAAAGCAGAATCATTAAGGTTTTCTCATGAGCATGTCGGAGATTTGTGGCAGGGAGACGTAATGTATGGTCCGTACATTACCATCGGAAAAAAGAAAGTTCAAACCTATCTTCATATGTTCATAGATGATGCTTCAAGGTACCCTGTATACAGCCAGTTTTACATGTCACAGAACTTTGAAACCCTGCGTCATTGCTTTAAGGAAGCAGTTTTAAGACGGGGTATCCCAAAATTAGTTTATACCGATAATGCCAAGATCTATCGTTCACAGCAATTTGAATATATATGTGCCTCGTTAGGTTGTACCCTTCTGCATTCTCAGCCATTCGTGCCCCAAGGGCGCGGCAAGGTAGAGCGGATGTTCAGTACAGTCAGGATGAGATTTTTAGGCAACCTAGACGCTAGTCTTCTTAAAGATGTGGATGATTTAAACCAAAGGTATTTTAAATGGCTTGAAGATGACTACAAAAAAAAATCCCATAAAGGTTTAAATGATCTTACACCTCATGATGTATTTATGTCACAAATATCCAATGTAAATCTGGTAAACGACATTGATAGAATCAATGAGAACTTTCTTCTAAGAATTACAAGAAAAATTCAGCCGGATGCAACAATTCAAATAGAGAATATTCTTTATGAGACTGATTCAAGGTTTAGTGGAAAACGGATGGAAATAAGGTATGAGCCGGAATGGCTGAATGATTTTTCAAAGCCCCTTTACATTTATGAAGAAGGTAAAAAATTAGGGGAAGCTAAAGTGGTACGATTTCATGATAATGCACATGTTTTAAGACGGTTTAAAGGAAACAGGCGAAAGGATATTAAGCCGGAAGTCATGGATGGAAACGAACCTTTAATATCTTCAGATATTAAAAATTCCATATCTTATTCAGATTTAATAACAGGAGGTAACAATGTTTAAACAACATTTCGGGCTAAAGTTTAATCCTTTTAATAAAGAAATACCTGTAGACAAACTTTTTTCAAGCAATGATTCAAAGGAGCTTGATTCAAGGTTAAAGTATATGCTGGATAACAGAGGTATTTGTTTAATTGTTGGCGAACCCGGCTCCGGTAAATCCACATCTCTACGAAAACTTACGGATAATTTGAATAATTCGTTATATAAACCATGTTATCTTGCACTTACCACGCTTACGGTAAAAGAATTCTATCAAGCTATGGCATCAATGTTGGGAGAAACTCCTTCGCATAAGAAGTTTTTACTGTTTCAACAAATTCAAAATGCTATACAAAATATGTACTATGAACAAAGAATAACTCCTGTAATAATTGTGGATGAAATTCATATGGCACCCATAACAGTTTTGGATGATTTAAGACTTTTGTTTAATTTTAAGATAGATTCTGCAAATCCTTTTGTATTGATACTTTCCGGCCAACCACAAATCAGGAATAAACTTGCATTAAATACATGTTATCCCCTTCGTCAAAGGATATCTATGAGATATTCAATGCAAGGGTTATCGATAGAAGAAACAGCCGATTATTGCATAAGCAGAATTAAAGTTGCAGGCGGTGTAAATGAAATTTTTACACCTGCGGCATTAGCAGCAATACATACAATCTCAGGCGGCTTCTTAAGGACAATTAATAATATTGCCCTTGCAAGTCTAATGTATGCAACTGCAAGAAAGACGGCTAATGTAGACGAAGAAGCCGTTTATCAAGCTAATATTGAGATGGGATTTTAATGAAAGATGTAACTATTGCTTCAGGCTCTTGCCTGATTGGAGGATAGAGCAACTGCAGGGATGCAACTCGAGCGCCAATTAGGATTCTATAAAAGCAATGAAAGGGGTGGGTAATTCTGCCCTTTTTCATTTTTCATTGCTTTTAGAGAACTAAAGCGAAAAATCCCGGGTTTGGGCAGAGCCCAAGGTTTTATTTTTAATACTACCTTAATTTGAAAATTGTTCAGAAACATTCTGATGTAACTTGATAATTTTATATATTTTAAGGTCTTTCCAACTATTTATATGTGAGAATTTTTTCTGGTTTAATTTGAGAATTGACAGCTAGTTGATATAGATTTGGCATCGTATTTTGATACGGTAAACCATGACAAGTTAATAGGATTGATTCACAAGGAAGTCAAAGATATTAGGGTAATATCCCTCATAAGAAAGTATCTTAACGCAGGAGCCATGGTAAATGGAGTTGTGACATCAACAGAATTAGGAGTCCCTCAAGGTGGAAATTTATCTCCTCTTTTAAGCAACATAATGCTTAATGAGCTTGATAAAGAACTTACCAAAAGAGGTTTAAGATTTGTTAGATATGCTGATGATTGCAATATTTATGTAAAGAGCAAAAGAGCCGCTGAGCGAGATATGGAAAGCATAACTAAGTTTATTGAGTGTGACCTTAAATTGAAGGTTAACACAGATAAAAGCAAAGTGGATAGACCTTGGCGTTGTAAATTTTTAGGATACTCCTTTTACTTATCAAAAGGAAAAGTAAGGATGAGAGTTCATGAGAAATCAATAAAGAAATTCAAGGATAAATTGAAGAATTTAACTGGTAGAAGTAAGATTAAAAACATTAAGCTTACATTGGAGAAGATTAAAGAATCAGTTGTAGGGTGGATAAACTACTTTAAGCTGGCTGATATGAAATCCTTGATGAAGAATATTGACGAGTGGTTAAGACGAAGAATCCGTATGTGCTACTGGAAGCAGTGGAAGAAAATCAGTACAAAATTCAATAATCTAAAGAAACCTGGTGTTTCAAAACACAAAGCATGGGAATTTGCTAATACAAGAAAAGGGTACTGGAGAGTTTCCAATAGCCCTATCTTAGCAACTTCTATTACTAACACCAAACTTGAAAAAGCTGGGTTAGTATCTTTACTTCAAATATACACATCGAAATGTTAATTCTATTGAACCGCCGTATACCGAACGGTACGTACGGTGGTGTGAGAGGACGGTAATTAAATTAATTAATTACCTCCTACTCGATTGTAAAGAAAGTCTGGCATCCGTTGGTTGCCGCTCTCCTCCGCTTCTGACTTTTTGACTCACCATCAAAAATTCAGAAACGGAGGACAAGCCATATGGCAGAAAATAAAGAATATAGAATCAAGGTACAGGGTCAATTTTCGATGAGATTATGAGCATTATAGGGGCTGGGTGCCGGTATCCATATTTACCTAACTTCTCATTTTTTTGTTTAAATATAAAATATATATTGACAACAGGTGTACTATGATATATAATACAGCTATTGTACTACGTGTGCTAATACACTTGTAACAAAATTTTGCAGGAGAAAGTTATGAAGGAGATAAAAATTGTTTTAACTCAAACAAATACAGTTATATCTAAAACTTTAAAGGTACTTTCCAAAAAGCCATACAATCATATTTCAATATCCTTTGAAGATGATTGCACTACAATGTTCAGCTTTGGAAGAAAAATTACCTGGTTTCCTTTAGTGGGAGGATTTATAAAGGAGGATATAAACAGCGGTGTGTTTAAAATGCATCCTGAAACTAAATGTAAAATATATAAATTTGAAGTAACGAATGAAGATTATAATATTATTTCCATGCGGCTGAATGATTTCTTAACTGAACCCGAAAAATACAGGTATAGTTTTTTGAATGTTTTTTTAATTCGGCTGAACATACCATATCAAAGGGAATACCATTATGTTTGTTCCAGTTTTGTATCTTATTTGCTAAAAGGAATAATCCCCTTTAATAAGGAAATATCTCTTGTTATCCCGGATGATTACAATAACTTAAATCTAAAACCGGTATATGAAGGTCGATTGTTTGAATATGTAAGCAATTCGGTTGCTTGCATCAGTGTTTAACCGGAGGTGTAAGAATTGATTCGAATTGATAATGATAATCCAAAAGCCATTTATGAACAAATTTATGATGAGATAATAAGGCTTATATTTTCTAAGTCCTTGAAGCCGGATGAAAAACTGCCTTCTGTCAGAGAATTGGCGTCAATGATAAGAATCAATCCAAATACTATCCAAAAAGCATATAAATACTTGGAAGAAGATAATTATATTTACAGCGTAAAGGGTGTAGGAAACTTTGTAAAAGATGCTGATGAATTAAGGAATTTACATATAAAAAATATGAAGGATGAATTATATAATGTAGTAAGCTCATTAAAAGAACTTGGGTTAAGGGACGAAAGAATAATTGAAATAGTCAAAGAAATTTTAGCTCCAAGCATAAAAGGAGGCAATAATGTTAGCGATAAATAATTTAAGCAAGAAATTCGGAGACTTTCAGGTTTTAGAAAATATAAGCATTAATGCCGAGAAAAGCCAGATTTATGGGTTAGTAGGTTCTAACGGCTGCGGAAAAACAACTACATTAAAGCATATAATGAAAGTTTATAAACAAGACGAAGGGTACATAACTTTTGACGGGGAAGAGGTTGACGAGAACTCAGGAATAATAAAGGATTTCTATTATGTTCAGGATACTTTGTACTTTCCCTATCAGTATACATTGAACAAATTATTCCAATACGAAAAGCTGATGTATAATATGTCTGAAGAAAGATTTGAATACTTGCTTAAATACTTTAACATAGATAAAAACAAAGTATTGAACAAAATGTCAAAGGGTCAAAAAAAGCAGGCAGCATTTGTTTTGTCCATAGCAGCTCAGCCAAAGCTATTGTTGCTTGATGAAATTGTAGATGGATTAGATGCAGTAATAAAAAGAAAGTTTTGGGATGTTCTTATAAAGGAAATAATGGATAATGAAATGACTGTTATTATTTCCTCTCATGATCTGAAGGAATTGGATAATATTTGTGACAAAGTTGGTATTATGCATGAAGGCAGAATTTTAAGAGAAGAAAACCTTGAAAAGATGAAGGAGGATATTAAAAGAGTTCAGTTTGCAGTGGAGGGTGAATTTGACTCAGAGAAGTTAAAAGAGTTTAATGTGCTCCAGGTTGTAAAGCTCGGCAGTGTATTTATTGTAACAATGACGGGGAGTACGGAGGAACTTGAAAGGTATCTTAAAAACACATATACTCTTCTGTTGTTTGATAAGCTGTCAATGAGTCTTGAAGAAATATTTATTACGGAATTAGGAGGTGTGGGTTATGGAAAAGAAAAATAACTTTATGCCGCTGCTGACATATTTAATTAAGGAAAAGAAAAATTGGGCACTTTTATCAACAGTTATAATTTTTTTGACAACACTTATAATACCGTATATTTTGAGAGCAGATGAAGAATTTTTCATAATGTTTGGTATAGTTGAGTTATTTATTTTAGTTTTTATAAACTGTTTGGTTGATAACAGTTTTCTCCACAATGAATCAAAGTTAACATATTACAGGTCAAAGCCGGTGACTTTAAGCAGGCAGATAATAATAAATATAGTGACAAATGCAGTTTTTACTGTATATTTATTGGCTCTTATCGTTCTGTCAGTGGTTTTTCAGCGGTTGGACTATGAAATACTTGAAGTGTTTAAAATGCTTATTCCCTGGTTATCAGCAATCATACTTCTTGCATCCTTGTCGTCAATATTGTCAGGCAATACATTGATGGCAGGTGCAATGACAATATTTAACTTTTGCCTCCCGCTGATTATCCTGCTGGTTACAATGTTTATATTCTCAATATTGGAAAATATAGTGATAGGATTCAGTGCAGATGTTTTAAATGATTACTTTATTAATAATATTTACAGGCTTGACTATTTGTACTTCACCAGGTACGTGGATAGTAAATCAATAGATTTGGCATATTTGCTTTTGCTGCCTATTATATTGATATTTATATCTCTTCTGCTTTATAAATTTATAAAAAGAAGAAAAAACGAAAATACAGGGTTTATTGTATTCAATGGATTTAAATATTTTGTGGCGGTGCTTGCATGTTTGATAATACCTGCATCATTTTCAATAAGCTTAGCAAGATATACTACTATGGCAAACAGAATAATAATTTCAGCTTTATTGGCAGTTCTGTCATATTATATAATAATTGCATTTATAGAAAAATCATTTAAAATATCAGGCTCATCAATAAAGGTGTTTATAGTGAGCATGGCATTATTTACAGCAGTAACCGGCAGCACCATATTAGTTGCAAAACAGTATGAAAATATGGTCCCCGACTCGGAAGATGTTCAGATGGCATATGTGGGCAATCAGATTTGGTCTGTTAACGCAACAACTGATTTTTTGAAAGGCAGGTCAAAATCGAATTCATCTTTTACAGAGTGGAAAAGAAATCGCAGCATGATAATTTATGAAGAAATAGATAATATTAAGAATATTACGGAACTTCACAAGGAAATATTAAAGGACCAAACATTTTATCATGAATCAAATTATTATGGTGTAAACAATTTTGTTATAGCTTATTGGATGAAGGACGGGAGTACAATAATAAGAGATTATACGTTAACTGCAGTGGATAAATCTACGAATGAGCATGAAGTTAAAACGAGAATTGCTAATAAAATTGTGAATTCTAATGACTTTAAAAAGCAGGAATTCTATTACCTCTTCGACGAGGAATATTACAGTGGAAGGAAATTACATGCTAAGTTAAAGAACATAGATGATTATAGTACGATTATTGAAGATATAAACTTAAATGACATAAGAGATGTGCTAATAAAGGATATAGATAATTTATTTATTGAAACCAACATTGCTTTTATTGAATTATTTTTGAACTTTAATAGGCATTATGATAAAGAAGTTATGCTTGAAGAGCAAGGATATTTTTTAGAAATATATGAAAAGTTATCAGATGCCGATATAAAATATTTAGATGAAATATATTTAAATAATAGTTTTACAAACACACTTAAATACTTGAAATAATTTTAAGGGACGGTTCTTTTCGTTCTCAAGAACGAAAAGAACCGTCCCTTAATACAAAATTACTTAATTAATTAAAATTAACTGTTCGCAATTGTTACATTGTCATTATACACGATTTTTACGGGATTGTTTTCGCTTTCAACTATTATGTTCCTTGCCTTTACATCGGTAAGCACCACGGAATTAACATTCTTAGCAGAAATTACTATGTCACCTAAAACCACTACATTTTTAATATAAACATTTCCGTTTCCAACCGAATCTAAAACATTTAAGTTTCCTACCACAACTGCACTGCTGTAAGTTTCATTGTAATTTGTAATATTAAACCCGTATTCAATGTTTTCATTATCAACTATTTCAAAAATAATTTTCACTGCTTCCCCGCGGGTTAATGCCTTTGAAGGCATGTACGTTTTGTCGGGGTAGCCGAGTATGTACCCTTTGTTGTAAACAGTATTTACACTTTCCTTTGCCCATTCCTGAATAGTATTGTAATCCTTTAAAAGTGTGGCACCTTCACCGTCAATATTTCCCGTTGTTATGGCACCTGACACAACCTTTGAAACTTCTTGGCGTGTGATGGGATTGTCGGGTCTGAAGGTATTATTTTCATATCCTGAGAAAAACCCCGCAGCTACAGATTTTTTAATTTCATTATAAAACCAATTTTTGTCACTTACATCTGAAAAATTTATTTTTTCAGTTATTTCAATTTGAATTGCTTTGTTTAACATTGTTGAAAATTCAGCCCTTGTAACAGGATTGTCCGGTTTGAATGTTCCGTCTTTATATCCGGATACAAATCCTAAATCATATGCATTTTCAATCCATTTTTTTGCCCAGTGGCTGCCAATGTCTGAAAACGAAACAGACGTCTTCGCCGGTTCTGCATCTATGGCTGTATTAATGCTTTCCGTAACATTTTCAGTATCGTAACTTGCATCTTCAACTTCGGTGTCTTCAACATCTTCTGTATTTTCAACCGGCTTGTCTCCTATAATATCATCAAGAACACCAGCGTAGACTGCCGTATTCATGTTGATTGCCAACAGGACGCAAAGGCATAAGGCGGCTAATTTTTTTATTGTTTTCATATTACCTCCTTCTCTTATATACCTTAGACTGAATAAAATCTAAATTTGTTCCAAGTATAAGGATATTCTTCTACTATTCTATAATTTTTTAAACTCGAAGTAAACAGGTAAAATAAGGGGGCAGCCTCTCCGACATAAGTATTGACTTAACTCCTTGAAAAAACTATAATTGAAATAAATGAAACAAGGAAGAGTTATGGATGAGGTATTTATGAAGGAAGCCTTAAATGAGGCTTACAAGGCATATGAAATAAATGAGGCTCCCATCGGTGCCGTAATAGTAAAAAATGGAGAAATTGTAGGCAAGGGTTTTAATCAAAAGGAAACATTAAAAGATGCTACCCTTCATTCTGAAATAACAGCCATAAAAGAAGCTTGCAACAATTTGGGAGGATGGCGGCTTTCCGGATGCACCATGTACGTAACCTTGGAGCCATGCCCCATGTGTGCCGGTGCAATAGTCAATTCAAGAATTGAAAGATTGGTGATAGGAGCAAAGGATTTAAAAACAGGTGCCTGCGGCTCTGTTTTGGATATTACAAATAATCAAAAGTTAAATCATCAGCCGGAGGTTAAGTTTGGCGTATTGGAGGAAGAATGCACCAACATATTACAAGAATTTTTTTCGAAGCTTCGAATTAACAAAAAGAAGGAGATTACCATGGAAAGATACCCTATGCTTGAATTTAATTTAAAAAAACTCTATGATAATACTAAAATAGTTACAAAATTATGTGAGAATTACGGAATTAAAGTTGCAGGCATATTTAAAGGATTTGGCGGAATCGTTGAAGGTGCCGAAGAAATGGCAAAGGGAGGATGTTGCCAAATAGGAAGCTCCCGAATTGAGCAGCTTAAAGTTTTGAAGGAGAAGGGAGCTGATGTTCCTTTATTATTGGTGAGAATCCCCATGATGTGTGAAATTAAGGATGTTGTTAAATACAGCGACATATCCTTGGTTTCCGAAAAAGAAACCTTGAATTTATTAAATAAAGAAGCAAAAGCTCAAAATAAAATATATGGTGTTATACTTATGTATGATTTGGGGGATTTAAGAGAAGGAGTATTCTTTAAAGAAGAATTGATTCGATTAGCAGAATATGTTGAATATGAATCAGATAATTTATGTCTTGAAGGCATAGGTTCAAATTTAAGCTGCTATGGCTCGGTTGCTCCGGCTGTTGAAAATCTGAGTCAATTGGCTGATGCCGCTTTAGATATTGAAGAAAAATTAAATAGAAAACTTAACATAGTATCCGGAGGAGGAACAACCACACTTCCACTCATGGTAAGAGGCGGGGTTCCAAAGAAAATAAATCACCTTCGAATAGGAGAAGGAATAAACAACACACAGGATTTGCCTCTTTACTGGGATACAAATATTGAAGGATTAGACTCTGATGTATTTATTTTGAAAGCTCAAATTGTTGAATTGAATGAAAAACCGACTCACCCCATCGGGAGGCTGATGGTAAATGCTTTTGGAGACCTGCCCCATTACGAAGATAGGGGAACAAGAAAAAGAGCAATTGTAGCATTGGGAAATCAGGATTTAGGGGATTCATCAAGACTTATTCCAAGGGATAAGGATATACAAGTGCTGGGAGCCAGCAGCGACCATACCATATTGGATATTCATGACTGCAAAACAGAATATAAATTAGGTGATATAGTTGAATTTAATATTTTGTACCAGGCAATGCTGATGACCTCATTGTCTGACTATGTACACAAGAAAATAATTAAGTATTAAACGGACTGCTGACGAAGAATATTTTCAACTTTGTCATTCTAAGAGACGCAGCCTGAAAAATCTCATGTTAAGGAGGTGGAATAATGCCAAGTATTCATGTGGAAATGTTTAAGGGAAGGACAATTGAACAAAAGCGGGAAATGGTGAAGGAAATAACGGAAGTTGTATCAAGAACCGCCAATTGTCCAAAGGAAGCCATAAGAATTGTAATAAATGAAATGGAATTTGAAAATTTCGCTTTAGGCGGAGTACTTAAATGTGATAATCAAAAATAACAGGATGAGTAAGAATAACCATTGGGGCCGTTGAACTTTCAACGGCTTTTATGTTTCACTATTTATACTTTTAGTTTAATTATTCCTCTTTTTTAAACGCTTCGAATACGGGAACCAGTATTGAAGCTATTAAACCTCCGGAAAACCCGTTGTTGTACAGATTAGTGCCTCCATGAACTATTCCGATATTCATTACCATGGACAGGTGTAAAAAACCGGCTAAAACACCCGCATAAGTACCGTACTTGCCGGCTACCGGTGCTAATGTAGTACCGAATATTCCTGCAATTATAATCGGTGTTGTCTGTATATCCCATATATTAAGTATGCCTCCCAAGAAAACTCCGGCCATAATGGGAATTGAGTTTCCGGGATTATTGCCAAAAGCTGAGAAACCAACAACAGTAAGAATACCTCCTATTATGGGACCGTTAAAATCCCCGCTGGTAATATAAACAAAAGACATACATAATAAACCCATTATACCCATGTTGACAAGTGTAAGACCGTACCCAATCAATTGTGTGTAATCTGTTATTAATTTTCCAGAATATTTAAATATTTTTTTGTATCCCTTAAATGATTTATTGTTTATTAAATATCCTAATATAATCAATAAAACAAAATAAGTAAGCAATAAATTTCTGAAAAGCTCACTGTATTCGCTTGAAAGAATAAGCTGCTGCTTTATGTCAATACCAAAACTTTTTAATAATGAAACTATTAAAGTACCCATGAGACCCGCAGTAAAGCCTACGTTATACAAATTATAACCACTATGCAGTCTTGACATATTAGAAGCAAGAGGTGTAATTATAAACCCTCCCAAAATACCAAATAAAGCGCCTGTAATAATTCCGTAATGAAGGGGCAATCTTGCAGAAAACGCAAGCTGGCTCACTACAGGTGCAAGACATGTTGAAAACATAATAACAACTACAATTTTTTCAAAGGATATTTTTTTGTATTTAGCATATAAAATCCCGCCAATATACATAGGCCATATATTAAAAATGGTTTTGCCAAAGAAAGCAAACCCGGTTAAAGTAAATATGACAGCAATAATTGCACCGTTGATTTTTACATTCAATTTATATATAATAAATATATTAATAAGTACTATTAAAGATACATTCAATAATGTAGCGCCAAAACCGCCGACCGCCAAGTAATCCGTCAGCAAAATATCAGGTGCCAAGACTATTTCATTAAGACCGGAAAAAATATTTGAAGGAGTATCAAATAGAAATGCTAATGTTAAAAAAGCAATAGGAAGTACTAAAAAAATCAAAAAATGGGTATGCCTGCTCATTTTAATTTCAGTATTATTTTCAGCTAAGTTTTGCATGAAATTTTCTCCTGCTTGCAAAAGAAATCGTTCTACATTGATAATATTTTAGCATATGAATAGATAATAATCAACATTAATATTTAAATAGTTTTAAAAATACAGGACATGGTATATAATAAAAGTGCCCCTATACAAAAAATGTTCCCTGATTAGAGTCTCTGCGGGTGAGCATTTAAG
>DAIMMU010000039.1:0-15928 GCA_036720515.1 Sedimentibacter sp. | reverse complement strand
TTTTTAACCAATACTGTATAAATTATATCCTAAAGAAAAATTTATTGCAACACAAAATATTTCCTACTGTTTTCGCATATTATTAAACTTTTTATTGTATTTTTCAAGGGGATTGTAGCCAAGAAGTTTTTGTCTGTAATTTTTAGCAGCTATTTCAATAATAGCGGAAATATTTCTTCCCGGTCTTACAGGTATTATTACCATTGGCACTTTTATACCTAAAATGTCCATATATTCTTCATCAGCGCCAATCCTGTCATATTCCTTGCTTTCATCCCACTCTTCCAATTCAACTCCCAACTCTACAAATTGCTCTAATCTAATGGAGCCTACACCAAACAAATGCTGTATATCCAAAATCCCGATACCCCTTATTTCCATTAAGTGCTGGGTTAATTCAGGACAAGTGGCTTTAAGACCGCCTTCAACCTTTTTTATTATTACAGCATCATCCGCCACAAGTCTGTGACCCCTGTTAATTAATTCAAGAGCTGTTTCGCTTTTACCAATACTGCTTTTACCCCTCAACAATACACCTACGCCGAAAACTTCCAAACAAACACCGTGCAATGTTGTTTCTTCAGCCAATTCTTCTTCAAGAAAGTTAATCATTACATTAACTAACTTGTCTGTTTTCTCATTTGATCTGAATACCGGTCTTTTGTATTTTTTTGCATAATAAATAATGACATCGTCAACTTCCATTTCATTAGCAACGATTAATGCCGGTATAGGAAAACTGAAAAATTTATCTAATCTATCTTTTTTTACTTCTTCATCTAAAGTTTTAAAATATAACATTTCCGCTTTTCCCATGATTTGAACACGCTCAAAGGAAAACCAGTCAAAATACCCTGCCATTTGAAGACCCGGTCTTATTATATCAGCTGTATATATTCTGGATTGAACATCTTCCGGATAATAAACCGGCTCTATTCCCGTATAACTAACTAAATCTTCAAGTTTTACATACTGCATGTTTCTTTACCATCCCTTAAGTAGTACTTTATTATCATTCTGAACCTCAGGTGAAGAATTTTGAGATTCTTCGGGCTAATACCTCAGAATGATTGTCATTCATTCTTTTTATTAAAATAATTATAAACTGATTCCGCCGCCTTAATATTCATACCCGGAACCTCCGTAAGCTCATCCACACTTTTGGTTTTTATATTTTCAACAGAGCCGAATTTTTTAAGTAAATTTATTTTTCTCTTTTCTCCGATATTCTCAATATTATCAAGCTCTGATTTAAACAATGTTTTATCTCTTAAATTCCTGTGATACTCTATAGCAAACCTGTGAGCTTCTTCCTGAATCCTGTAAATCAATTGATAAACAATATTTGTTTTGCTAAGCTCTATTTCCATGTTGTGATATATCAGTCCTCTCGTTGTATGCTTGTCATCTTTAATCATACCACACACAGGTATATTCAAACCAAAATTTGAAATTACTTCTTCTGCAATATTTGTTTGTCCCTTTCCTCCGTCAATTAAAATCAAATCGGGCATTTTATTGAAGCCTTGCTTGTCTTCTCCCAGACCTCTGTTGATTCTTCTTTCCAATACCTCTTCCATACTTTTATAATCATTGGGACCTGTCACTGTCTTTATTCTGAAGCGCCTGTAATTGCTTTTACTTGGAATTCCATTTTCAAAAACAACCATGGAGCCCACCGATTCAACCCCTTGAATATTCGATATGTCATAAGCTTCAATTCTTGCAGGCACTTCGTCCAAATACAGAAGCCCTTTAAGCTCTTCAATTGCCTTCATACTTTCATCTATGTTTTTCTTTATTCTCTGGCTTCCTTTTTCTAAAATTTCAAGGGCATTTTTCTTTGTCATTTTAATCAGCATACTCTTTTCGCCCTTAACAGGAACCTTAATGCTAACCTTGTTTCCTCTTTTCCCCGATAAAAGCTTCTCAAAAACCTCCATGTCTTCTATTTCAGTCTCAATATATATTTCCTTCGGAACATATACGGTACCGGTATAAAATTGAGTTAAAAATGAACTGATTATTTCTTCCCTCGTCGTATTTTCTATATTTGTAAGCAAATAATGCTCACTTCCTATAATCTTCCCGTTTCGTATAAAGAAAATCTGTATGCATGCTTCTTCGATGCCTAATGCGCTTCCTATAACATCCTGATCAATACCTGCTGTGGAAACAACTTTTTGTTTTTCGGAAATCACTTCAAGTGCCTTAATTTGATCCCTGTACTTGGCAGCTTCCTCATAATCCATATTTTCCGAAGCCATAAGCATTTTTTCGTTTAAGGATTTGATTATATCTTCGCCGCCGGTTAAAAAGGATATTGCTTTATTAACTTCCTCCCTGTATTCTTTTATGTCAACGTTTCCCATGCAGGGAGCCGTACATCTGTTTATATGATAATACATGCAGGGTCTTTGGCATTTCTTTGAACCGTCAAGCTTTAATGAACATTTTCTAAGCTTGTATAAGTTTCCGATAATATCTATTATTTCATTGACCGCATAAGCACTCGGATAGGGTCCGAAATATTTGGCTCCATCCCTTTTGACTTCTCTTACCTTGTAAATCCTTGGGTATTTTTCCTGAACAGACATTTTAATATATGGATATTGCTTATCATCCCTTAAAAGGGTATTGTATTTAGGTCTGTATTTTTTAATATAATTTGCTTCTAAAATTAATGCTTCAACTTCGTTATCCGTAATTATATACTCAAATTCGGAAATATTTTTTATCATAGCCTGAATTTTAGGTATATGATTTTTAGATTGAAAATATTGTCTGACCCTTTTTTTTAAATTTTTAGCTTTGCCCACATATATTATTTCACCAAATACATTTTTCATCTGATAAACGCCGGGGCTGTCAGGCAGCTTCTTTAATTCTTCCTGTATATTAAACATTTTTACTCCTGATAATTAATATATATATTATACCACGTTTGCCTCAATATTAACATGAATTTAAAATTAATTTTGTATTAAGGTATTGTGTAATATTGTTATTACTACAAAAAAGAACCCCTTTCTAAGAGGCTCTTTTTAAATTGCTTATAAATTAATAATATTTCCGGCAATTGCAACTGACTTAATATTTATATCATCATCAAACAAAATAAGGTCTGCATCCTTTCCTATTTCTATGCTTCCTTTTTTGTTATTCAAATTGATGGCTGCTGCCGGTGTAAGGCTTGCCATTCTTACCGCATCACAAATAGGTACATCTAAATATTTGATCATATTATATACAGCTGTTCTTAAATTCAGTGTTGAGCCTGCTAAGCTTCCGTCTTTTAGTCTTGCCGCTCCTTCCTTTACTGCAACACTTTGCCCGCCAAGCTCATAAGTTCCATCATTCAAGCCTGCCGCTCTCATGGCATCGGAAACCAAAATCAACTTTTCCTTTGTTTTCATTTTTAATGCAATTTCTACCGCAACATCGTGAAGGTGTATTCTGTCATAAATTATTTCACAGAATACCCTGTCATCAGTTAAGGATGCCCCTATAATTCCCGGCTCCCTATGGGTGAAGCTTCGCATGCCGTTATACAAATGCGTTGCTATGGTTGCACCGCTGTTTATACCCTTTATTGCTTCATCATAAGTAGCATTGCTGTGAGCCATTGAAACCGTTATATTGTTATTTTTGAGATAAGATATAAGCTCTATTGCCCCTTCTTTTTCAGGTGCTATTGAAATCATCTTTAATTTGTTGCCGCATATATCGATCATCTTTTTTATGAAGAACATGTCTGTTTCTTTTATATATTCTTCCGGCTGAGCGCCTTTTTTGCTCAATGAAAAAAAAGGTCCTTCCAAATGTATTCCCAACAGCTGTGAATAGTTATCTTTATATTCCGTCATATTTTTTGCAGCATTAATCATATTCTCATAGGACCCTGTTATAATTGTGCCTAAAAATGAAGTAACACCGTTTCTCATATGAAATTTGCTTATATTTTCAATTGACTCTTCAGTTGCATCCATAAAATCACAGCCTGAATTGCCATGATTATGAATGTCTATAAATCCCGGAGATAAATATTGTCCCTTTCCGTCTATAACTTCATTCATTGATTCAATATCTATATTTTTATCTAAATCAATGTTTATAATTTTGCCTTCATTAATTACCACCCCATAGCCATGCAGAATCCGGTATGGGGTTACTAATTTGATGTTTTTGAATAATATCATATTACCCTTCTTTTCATCTATTAAATTATATAATGGATGCAACTCTCAAAATGTATGTTTTTATTATCCTGAGTGTATCTAAGGATACATCTCTTATAAGAATTTTGCTGCTTCCCTGTCTATTATTAATATTACGTCATCATGGAGCTGTAATATGGAGGCAGGAACCTGAGGAGTAATTTTTCCTTTAACGGTTTTTGATATAGCGTCAGCCTTGGCTTCACCTGATGCCAGCAATATTATTTTCTTTGCGGACAGTATTGTTTTAATACCCATGGTTATGGCAGTTTTAGGCACACATTCTATATTGTCAAAAAATCTTTTATTTGCCTCTATTGTATCTTCGGTAAGCTTTACTAAATGAGTGTACGGCTCAAAAAAGTCATTAGGCTCATTAAAACCGATGTGACCGTTATGTCCGATTCCAAGATACATTATGTCCATCTGACCTGTTGATTTAAGCAAGTTTTCATAATCTATGCATTCCTGTTCCATATTTTTTGCAATACCCATGGGAATATGAACATTTTCTTCTTTTATGTCTATATGAGAAAATAAATTTTCATCCATGAAATATCGATAGCTGTTTATATTTGTTTTATCCAATCCCACATATTCGTCCAAATTAAATGTCCTTACATTTTGAAATGAAATGTTATCTTTGTACAGGTTGATTACTTCCTGGTACATTCCTATCGGTGTTGACCCGGTGGGAAGACCTAATATGGCATCATTTTTTTCTTTAACGGTATTAATCAAATAATCCGCCGCCAATCTGCTGATTTCCTGATAATTGTTTTTAATTATAACTTTCATTATTAATATCCATTCCTTCTTTTAGTTTAGATTAAAACGCTTTATAATCATCAATTGTATCCACGGTATTTTTTAAGTAATTTATTGTGCTGTCATATTTTGATGTTGCGTAACACATAAATAACACATCTATAATATAAAGCTGTGACATTCTTGATGCTGTTGCAGCACTTCTAAAGGGCGTCTCTATGCTTGACGGAGTATACAAATTGTATTTTGATAATTTGCCTAATGTACTTTTACCGTATTTTGTGATTCCTATTGTATTAATGTCTCTTAAGCTTGCTAATTCAATCAATTTTATTGTTTCCCTTGTTTCTCCCGATGTTGAAATGCCTATAACCAAATCATTTTTGTCAAGATTTGCTATCATGGTTGCATTTAAATGCGTATCTTCCATTGCATAGCATGATTTATTAACCCGAATGAATTTTTGCTGTGCATCCTTTGCAGCCAAAAATGATGCACCCATGCCGTAAATTAAGATTGTACCTGCCTTATCGATTAAATTTACACAGATTTTCAGTGTTTCTTCATTTAAAAATTGTAAAGTTTCATCAATTGATTTTATGGCATTGTTTCTTAGGCTTTGTATTATGGATTTTATTGTATCATTTTTTTTAATATCAGAATATGATGCATCATGTAACGAATTAAGGTCTCCCAGTATTCGCATTTTTAGCTCTTGAAAACCGCTTAAATTCAGTGATTTGCATAATCTGATTACCGCTGAGCTACTTGTGCTGCTGGCATCTCCCAACTCTGCGGCTGTCATTGTCAAAACGGTACTTGGATTATACAGTATGAATGTTGCTATTTTCTTTTCTGATTCGGGCAATTCATTTATTACATTTTTAATCATTGCAAGTCCACCTGAAATCGGCATAATTGACCCCCGTGTTATTTTACTGCAGCTAATGCTTTTCTGATATATCCGTTATTTTCATGTAATATTCTTTTTGCATCATTTAATTTTATTTTTGATATTATCATAAAAATCGCCAATTTACAATTATAATTTGTTTCATCTAATACATTTTCCGCTTCGTCTAAAGAAACACCCGTTGCTTCCATAACTATACTTTTACACCTGTTGAAAAGTTTTTCGTTTGATGCCTTGACATCAACCATTAAATTTTCATATACCTTACCGTATTTGATCATCACACCCGTTGATAGCATATTAAGGACTAACTTCTGAGAAGTTCCCGCCTTCATGCGGGTTGAGCCGGTTACTGCTTCCGGTCCCGTTAAGGGGCAAATTGATATATGGCTGATTTTTGCTAATTTAGAATCAGGATTATTGCATATTCCGACCGTTGCCGCACCCATTTTTAATGCATATTCAACCGCGCCCAACACATAGGGCGTACTGCCGCTTGCGGCTATGCCGACCAATACATCATTTTTGTTAAAGCTAATCGATAATAAATCGGTTATTCCGCCTTCCTTATCATCCTCTGCACCTTCTATGGATTTTACAATTGCTTTTTCGCCTCCGGCTATGAATGCTTTTACTAATTCCGGTTCCGTTCCGAATGTGGGGGGACATTCCGATGCATCCAATATTCCTATTCTGCCGCTGGTTCCGGCTCCCAAATATATAAGTCTTCCCCCTGATTGCATTTTATCAACTATTATATCAACGGCTTTTGCAATATTATTAATTTCTTTTTCTACCGCCAAAGCTACTTTTTTATCTTCATTGTTAATCATTCTAAGCATTTCTACTGTTGAAACGCTATCTATATTCATTGTGTCTGAATTTCTGATTTCTGTTTGTAATAGTTTAGTATTAATTTTTTTCACCTCTTTAATACAGATGGCATGCTGTTTCGTGAGTGCCCTCCATTGTTTTTAATACTGGGTTGTCTTCTTTGCAAGTACTCATTGCCCTATCACATCTCAAATACAAGGGACAACCTTTCGGCGGATTAATGGGGCTTGGTACGTCTCCCTTTAATATTATTCTCTTCTTTTTTTTAAGAGGGTCCTTTGAAGGTACTGCGGATAGTAATGCCTGTGTATATGGATGCATTGGATTTTCAAATATTTCATCCGTTAATCCTTTTTCCACAATCTTACCCAAGTACATAACTGCCACTGAATTGCTTATATGCCTTACCACGTTTAAATCGTGAGATATAAAAACATATGTTAGTTTTAGTTCCTTTTGTAACTCTATAAGTAAGTTTAAAATTTGCGATTGAATTGATACATCTAATGCTGAAACAGGTTCATCCGCAACAACAAATTTAGGCTTGCTGATTATGGCTCTTGCAATGCTTATTCTCTGTCTTTGCCCACCGCTGAACTGATGGGGATATCTTTCAAGCTGATCCCTTGACAGCCCTACCTTATTCATTATCCATAAAACCTGTTCCTCCATTTCCTTCTGTGACATTTCAAAATGGGTTTTCAACGGCTCTGCCAATAATTTTTTGACTGTCATGCGAGGATTCAATGAGCTGTACGGATTCTGAAATATTAGCTGCATATCTTTTCTTTTTTTTCTCATTTCGTCTTTAGAAAGCTTTAGAACATCATATCCATCAAAAGTTACTTTACCTGATGTAGGCTCAATAATCCTCAGAATGCTTCTGCCTGTGGTCGATTTTCCGCAGCCGGATTCCCCCACAAGCGCAAAAGTTTCCTGTTCATTAACCTTAAAACTTATGTCATCAACTGCGTGTACATAACCTGTAGTTTTTTTGATAACTCCGGATTTTACAGGAAAATATGTTTTTAAATTCTCTACTTCAACCAAAATCTTGCTCATTTATTATCACCCCTTTCACCGTAAAGCCAGCATCTGCATTTATGTCCCTTTTCAATTTCGGCTAATTCAGGAGCTTTTTCTTTGCATATGGGCATTGTCTTAGTACATCTTTCTTCAAATCTGCAGCCTTTTGGCATATGCCCACCGGCCGGAACCATGCCCGGTATAGTATAAAGTTCTTTGCTTTTGTCTCCTATGGAAGTTACCGCCTTTAGCAGGCCACTTGTATAAGGATGGGCTGTATTGTGAAACAATGCTGCCACATCTGCTTCTTCCACAACTTGTCCCGAATAAAATACCGCAACCCTTTCACAGGTTTCCGCAATAACCCCCAAATCGTGTGTTATCATTATAATTGAAGTATCATAATACTCTTTTAATTCATTCATGAGATCTAATATTTGTGCCTGAATGGTAACATCTAATGCAGTGGTAGGTTCATCGGCTATCAACAGCTTGGGCTTGCATATCAGTGCTATGGCAATCATAATTCGCTGAAGCATTCCCCCTGACAACTGATGAGGGTATTCATTCAGTATTTGTTCCGCCCTTGGTATGCCTACCTTTTTAAGCATTTCCAGCGCCATGCTTCTCATATCTTTTTTACTTAAATTTGTATGAAATTTTAAAGTTTCAGCTATTTGCTGTTCTATGGTAAAGATTGGATCCAATGCCGTCATTGGTTCTTGAAATATCATTGATATTTCTTTCCCTCTTATTTTTCTTATTTCATTATTTTTAAGCGATAATAAATCAACCATTCCTTTTTTCGAATCAAATAATATTTGTCCGCTACTAACTTTCAAGGGATATGATAAAAGTTGTATTATCGATAGTGCTGTTATACTTTTGCCGCAGCCGGATTCTCCCACAATCCCAAAGCTTTGCTTTTTGCCTATATTAAAGCTGATATCATCAGCTAACTTCATGTAATTATCTTTTGTTTTTAAATCAATACTAATATTTTTTACTTCCAATAAATTTTCCATAATCACCTCCTACAACTTTAATTTTGGGTCTAACACGTCTCTTAAACTATCTCCCAAAATATTGAATGACAGTATTGTAAAAATAATAAAAGCTGCAGGGAATATTACAAGCCAGGGTGCCATTTCCATATATTTTCTGCTCTCATTCAACATTGAACCCCAGGAGGGATCAGGGGGCTGAATTCCTAAACCTAAGAAGCTCATTGACGCTTCCGTCAATATTGCACCGGATAGAGCCAAGGTGGCTTGAACCGTAAATGGTGCCAAAATGTTGGGAATTATGTGCCTTATTATAATATTTTTAGGTTTTAACCCGATGCTGGTTGCACTGACTATATATTCCATTGACTTAACGGAAATAACAGATGCTCTGACTGTTCTTGTAAAAACCGGTGTATTCACTATTCCTATGGCAATCATGGTATTGGTAATGCTTGGTCCTAATACCGATACTATAAACAAAGCTAAAAGTATTGACGGAAATGCAAATAATATGTCCATAAATCGCATTATGATATTATCAACTTTACCTTCAAAGTATCCTGCGACTACACCGAATATTAAACCAAAGGATGCTGCTATGCCCACCGATATTATTCCAACCCTAAGTGATACCTTAGCTCCAAATATTACACGACTGAACACATCTCTCCCGAAATTATCCGTTCCGAAAAAATACTGGCTGCTTGGGCCGGTTAGTTTGTCCTGAGTAAACATTTCAGTTACATCATAAGGTGCTATTATCGGGGCTAAAACGCTTAATATAATAATTACCAAAACTCCGATAAAACCGATTTTTCCCATTGGATCCTTTATTAATTCTTTAATAATTCCAATTATTGTTTTCATATGTCACCTGCCTATTTGTATGTTATACGCGGATCCACATATGTATACAGTATATCAACCAATAGGTTGATCATTACATATATGAATGCGATAAACAATACACAACCTTGAATAACGGGATAATCCCTCTGATTTATTGCAGTAAGGGTCATCAATCCTAAACCAGGTATGGAAAAAATCTGTTCTGTCACCACTGCTCCTCCGAGCAAAGACCCTATTTGCATACCAACCAATGTTATAATGGGTATGAGTCCATTTTTTAAAGCATGTTTAAATATTATAACTTTTTCGGGTGCCCCTTTTGCTCTTATAGTTTTAATAAAATCCTGTCTTAATATTTCAAGCACCGATGAACGAGTCATTCTCATTACTGAACCTGACATGCTTGTACCTAAAATAATAGATGGTAAAATCATAATTTGCATATTTATTGAGGGGTTTTCAAAAAATCCGACATATCCTACCGGAGAATAATATTGAAATGCCAAAGATAAAAACAGTATTAAAAGTGTGGCTGATGCAAAGCCAGGAACTGACACTCCCAACAAGGCTATTACTCTTATAATCCCGTCGATCCATGTATTTCTTTTAAGAGCTGACAAAATCCCAAGCGGTATACCTATTAGACAGGATATAAAAGCTGCCATAAATGTTAGTTGTGCCGTAATTTTAAAACGAGACATTATTTCAGGGAATATTTCTTTGTCGGTTCTAAAGGATCTGCCGAAATCACCCCGCAATACTTTAGATATCCAGTCCCAATATTGTTTGAACAGTGGTTGGTCTAATCCGAACTTCTTTTCTAATTGGGCTCTAAGCTCAGGGTTTTCTTCTATACCTAAAAGACCTGATATAACGTCACCGGGTATTAACTGTAAAATTAAGAAAATACACAGGCTTATCCCTATTAATACAGGAATTAACGCTAATAATCTTCTGATTATATATGACCTCATTTCATCACTTCCTTAATAAAAATGAAAAGGGAACTCAAAGCCAATTATGTCAAAGCTGAGCTTATTTCATTCCCTTCTATTAACAACTATTTAATTACTATGTTTTCGAATTTTTCAGCATTAAATGTTGATGGTTCAAAACCTTCAATATTTGCTCTTACGAAAAAGT
The DNA here is from genome assembly GCA_036720515.1 of Sedimentibacter sp. Classification (GTDB taxonomy): domain Bacteria; phylum Bacillota; class Clostridia; order Tissierellales; family Sedimentibacteraceae; genus Sedimentibacter. The sequence continues at coordinate 5,171 of DAIMMU010000039.1, read as the reverse complement.
ATTCCATGGGCGATGCCATAAAAATGTTGGGACAGTCATTTAATACTCTTTCTTGAGCATCCTTGTAAATTTCTTCTCTTTCTGATTCATTAACCGTAACTTTTCCTTCATTACACAATGCATCTACTTCAGGATTTGAATATCCCCAAACATTTGCCGAGCCTGTTGTAGAAAAGAAAAATGCCACTGCTCTGTTAGGATCTGTACCTGCACCGTTTCTACCTGCCATCATTTCATGAGTTCTGTTGCTCCAGGCATCCACATATTGTCCTGATTCAAGATTTTCGATAGTTGCTTTAATGCCTATTTGTTCTAATTGCTTTTGAAGTATTTCTCCTGTAGCTCTAATGTCGTCATATAAACCCACAGCTATTTTAGTTTCAAATCCGTCGGGATATCCTGCTTCAGCCATTAACTGTTTTGCCTTTTCAATATTTTGCTTATATAAATCTTCATTGGCATAATCAATAGCCCATCTTCCCATTGCCGGAGTAACAAATCCTGTAACAGTTGCTTCTCCGTCATATACCAAGTCAATAATTTCCTGTCTGTTTACCGCATAGCTTATTGCTTGTCTAACTCTAACATCCTTAAATTTATCTAAGTCCAAATTAAATCCTAAAAAACTGTATTCATTTGACTGATAAGGTTTTATCACAACGTCTTTGTTTCCTTCAAGCAATGATATGCTTGATGCGGGAAGCTTGATTAAATGTACATTGCCTGTACGAATTGCAGCTATTCTCGAAGATTCATCAGTCATAACATAATATTCTATTCCGTCTAATTTTGGCAATCCTTCTTCATAATAATCAGGGTTCTTTTCTAAGATTATTTTATTATCGGGAATCCATTCTTTAAGCTTAAATGGTCCCGTACCGCATGCAACCTGCATTAGGTTTCCGTTTTCTTCAATAACTTCCTTCGGTACAATTGCACCGTAAAGGCTTGTTAAATTAGTTAAAAATGGAGCGAAAGGTTCCTTTAATGTAAACTTTATTGTGTAATTATCAACAACTTCCATTGTATCAATCATATCGTAGTAAGATTTTCCTATTGCCGCAACTTCAGGATCTAATACTCTTTCAAAGCTGTATTTAACATCTTCCGCAACCATTTCTCTTCCATTGTGGAATTTAACACCTTCTTTCAATTTGAATATGTAAGTCAAATCGTCAGGTTGTTTCCAAGACTCTGCAAGCTCGGGTATGAAATTCATATTATCGTCAACATCCACCAAGGTATTGTAGATTTGTCTGAATATTCTAATAGAAGCTGCTGCGGTAATCGTATGCGGGTCTAAACCTATAGGTTCAGAATCCGTAGCATATTTTAAAATTTGTGCCGGTGCTCCTTGAGATGTTTCAGAGCCGCCTGCCGGTGTTTCTTCAGATTGTTCAGGCTGATCATTTAGCGTTGATTGTTTGTTTTCGCCGCATGCCGTTAATGCTATAGCCATTATCAACAATAACGAAATAAATGATAATACTTTTTTTGCTTTCATTTTAATTCCTTTCTTTTTTTAATATATTAAGAATACAATTGTGTAATTCTTTCCTGAAATTAAATAGATCCTTTGCTTCTCCCTTGGTATGGAGTCTGTTTGTAAATGTTACCGCAGCAACATTTATATCCTTACAAATATATACACTTGTTCCGGTAAATCCCGAATGACCGCACCCCATTGGGAATGACTCGGATATTTGCCATCCCAATCCTCTTCCTTCTCCATGTTCCTTCATTGATGACTTAATAAGCTCATCACTTGATGTCATGTAGTATCTGCACAAATCCGCATAAGCATTTACATCGGCAAATATTCCCGCATGTCCCGATACTCCCTTAAAAAAGTAGTGGGCATTGCCGTCATTAACTTCGCCTGCCAATGCTGTGTCATGGCTCCGCCAATTGCCGAATTGAACATTTCTTTCCATGCACATTTTTTCCTCTATACAATTGCCGTACGATGTGGGCGCAATATTTGATTTGTCAGATGGACAATAACATATATTTTTAATATTTAGCCTTTGTTTTATATATTTTTCAAGACTTTCCTCTAATGATAAACCCGCTGTACTCTTTATGATTTCTGCCAAAAGCATAAAATTCAAATCGCTGTAAAGTGTTCCGTTAAACTTATCATACTTTCCTATTACTTCGTTCATAACTTTAAAAATAGTTCCTTCCTCCGTATAAAAAGGATACCAATCGATTAGACCCGAATTATGAGTTAATAATTGTTCTATGGTAACACCCTTAAGTCTCTCGCTCAGCACTTTAAATTCATTAATAATCGGCAAATACCTGATAATTTTACCGTTTAAGCTTATTTTCCCATCATTAATAAGCATGAGTATTTCAGTTGAAGTAATAATCTTACTTAGGGATGCCACATCATATATTGTGTCGGCTTGTACATTGCCGAATGCTTTATGGTAATAGGTTTCTTCAGTGCTGAATATTTTGCAAACAGCTGATGGAAAATAGTTTTCTTCCATATACTTACTTATGATATTATCTATTAAATGCTCCATTTCTTTCCCTTCTTTTGTCTGCATTGGGGGACATTCCTTTTACCCTCAAAGACTGACCCTAAGTAAAGGTGTGTCCCCTTTCCTCTATATCAATTTTCTCATATAAATATCGTTAATATATTCTCCGTTAATAAGAAGTGAATCCTTCTTTACCCCTTCAACTTCAAATCCAATCTTTTGATACAGTGCAAAAGCGGAAGGGTTATTTTCCATAACGGTAAGTTCCAATCTATGCTTATTATTTTTTTTTGCCCAAGCTTCCAATTCTTTAAAAAGCATGGTTCCTATTCCCATACCTACATGACTTTGTAATATGGCTATTCCAATGGTAACTATATGCTTTACCCTATTTTGACTTCTGCCGAAGGCACTTAAATATCCTACTACTTCCTCTCCATCTTCGGCAACGATAATTGTAGAATTATCATTATTAATCATATTTTTAATTTCTGTTATCTGCTCAGAAATAGAAATTTTTCTCTCACCTGGTTCGTATAATCTAAAAATCGTTTCTTCATCAAGCTTGCTGTAAAGCTTCATGTATTTTTCTGCATCTTCAGTTTTTATTTGCCTCACCTTAATCATAAAATATCTCCATTAAAATTAATATAAGCTTGGTAATGCTAACTTTCCCATTATGACCTTTCTTTTTGAGCCGGTTGAGTTAGGAATGTTATTTGTTTTGCCGCAAAGAAACTCATTTCCAAGTACTGCAAAGGCTATTGATTCCTTGGCATCACCGGGAAACCCCAAGTTTTCCACATCCATGACATCTGCTTCCATATACTCGGACAAAAGCTTCATAATCATTTGGTTGTGCGCACCCCCGCCGCTTACATACAACTCATCTATTTTATATTTATCAAGCACAAAGGCATCAATTTGATTTTTAACAGATTTAGCGGTATAGGCTGTTATTGTCGCCAGTATACTCATATTATCAAGATTCCTTTTAATCCCTTGTTCATACAGATTCATTGCAAATTCCTTTGTATAATATTCTCTGCCAGTACTTTTGGGAGGCTTTTTCAAAAGGTATTTGTCTCTTGTAAGTATTTCATCTAACCATTGATCGTCTATACTGCCTTTAAGAGCCATTTTCCCGCCTTCATCAAAGGACTTCCTTCCGTCAGTTATAATTCTTACAATTTCATCAACTAAAACATTAGCGGGTCCTGTATCATAGGCAAGAACATCTTCTTCTTTTCCGCCTGCTTTTAAAACCGTTATATTGGCGATTCCGCCTAAATTAAGTAAAATTCGCCCCTTATTCTTGTCGGAAAATAATATGTAATCAACATACGGAACTAAAGGAGCACCCTGTCCGCCATATGCCATGTCGGAAGGTCTGAAATCCCCTACCGTTATGCAGCCCGTTAATGCGGCAATATTTGAAAGCTCACCGATTTGCAATGTACTGTGTTCATCGGGCATATGAAAAATCGTTTGTCCGTGCGAGCTTATATAATCTACATAATTTATATTTATGTTAACCTTTTTGCATACTTCTAAAGCAGCTTGTCCCATTTTGTTGCCAAGATATGTATTCATATAACATATTTCACTCACCGTTGATGTGTTTACATTACATAGTTTTAATAATCTTTCTTTTTCTTTGCTTGTGTAATCCAAAGTTATAAAATCAATTAGTTTAATTTTAGTATCTGTATAATTCCCTTCGATTTCAATTATACAAGCATCAATTCCGTCAGCAGATGTACCCGACATAAGTCCGATTGCCAATTTCTTCTTTTTGTGGAGAACATTATTTAAAAGATCTATCATTTTAATACCTCAAATAAATATGACATTTTATTTCAATATTATGTTACAATATTTGAAATAAAATGTCAATAAGTAAATATAGCCCTCATGCTCCATTTCGCGGAACTTAAGGACTATATCATCATTTATGTTTAATTCTTTATCTTATGGGGCAAAGTCCTGTATCACAGCCATCGCTTCCCACATCCAATGCTTCTTCCTGAACCTCATACTTGCTCAAAAGGGACGGTATGAAAGGTTTCATCTCTTTTACTCTCTTGTTGTATTCCTCCTCGGTTATCGATTCATATGGCATAAGCTGATAAAAACTGTCGTCTAAGGAAAGGAAAGTGAGAGCGACTATATCATCCCAGTTATCCCATACCCAATTTTCAACCTCAGCCCATTCATGACTTCTTACATGGACTGTAATGGAACAATTATGTTCAACATAGTTATCCATGAACAATTTATAGTTTTCTAACTGTTCGATTGCAGTTATATCGTATTTGGTCTTTCCAACAGGAGCTTTCTGCGGAAATTCTATAACCTTCGTGGTACATGTTTTCATGTCCTGACCCACTTCGGGATATATTGGGTAATCCAATTCTTCACATACCTTCACCAAAGGATCGTGGCTGTTTATTCTGACTCTTCTTAAGAAATACGGAGAATGAGAATAATGAACACCGCTGGATACTCCCGGAAGCTGTGAAAGTGTTCCTTCGGGTTTTACGGTAGTAACTAAAATAGGTGTTTTCTCTCCTATCTCTCCCGCATATCTTTCAGCTTCTTCGTGAGCGGCATCTCTTAACTTTCTTAATAATGATGCCTGCTGCTCTCTGTCAAGACCTGCGGCATTAACCATGTCCT
>DAIMMU010000255.1:0-2264 GCA_036720515.1 Sedimentibacter sp. | reverse complement strand
ACATTTTCATATATTTGGTCTATTGAATAAACTACCCCCTTATTTTTTGTTAATAAAAGCAATATTTTATATTCAACGGGAGTAAGCTTTACAATTTCACCGTCTACCGTAACTTCCTTCCTCTCATCATCAATCATTAAGCTTCCTGTTTTGTAATCGTCGGTCTTTTCCATTTCGGAAGCTCCGCCTAACGAAGTATATCTTCTGAGGTGGGACTTTACCCTTGCAATAAGCTCTAATGGATTAAAGGGTTTTGTTATATAATCATCCGCTCCCATATTAAGACCAAGTATTATATCTATTTCTTCAGATTTGGCAGACAGCATAATTACAGGGATATTTTTTATTTCCCTTATTTTTGTTGTAGCCATTATACCGTCCATTTCCGGCATCATTATATCCATTATTATTAAATGCACATCATTTTTTTCAACAATTTCAATTGCCTGCTTCCCCGTATAGCATTTTAATATGCTGTATCCTTCGCTTTTTAAGTACGCCTCGATTGCCTCCACAATTTCCTTGTCGTCATCACAAACTAATATGTTCATATTTTACCTCCAGTAAGCAAATATTATCATAAAATTCTTAAAATATAATTAATAAACAGGGTTAGGGCATTTTGAATTTCTGAAGACCGTTTCGTATAGTATTTATTACAGGCTCTTCCAAATCAATCCTGTAATTTCTTGATACCGTTTTTTCTCCCTTTGTCATGTCATAATCCTGACCGTTCCAAAGAACAGCTATTTTTATTCTGTCATAATTCTCTATAGTATTAAGCATATCTTCATGCCACGAAGCTTTGTCTCCACCGGCAGAAGCACAGCTGAATTCCGTTATCATCATGGGATGAGTGAAACGCTCAATATAATCATAATAAAAATGATCATATGCTTCGGAGAAGCTCCTCCAGGTTTCTCCACTGTAGTAGTTTCCTGTGTTATAGGATGTTAAACCCACAATATCAACATATTTATTCCCCGGATAATAGCACAAATAGTTATTGTAGGAAAAACCAGGAAATGATTTTTCGTTTGGATTCCATACCCATATTAAATTGTCCACTCCGTGAGCTTCAAACTTATCATATATGTATTTCCAGCATTCAATGAACAAATCCGTATCCTTGCCAACCAGGTGCGAGCTGTACAAAACCCATTCGCCGTTCATTTCATTGTTTAATCTGAACAATACGGGATAATCATATTCATTAAAGTTTTGGGCTAAGCTGTCTAAATACGCATCATATTTCCCTCCCAATATATCTAAAGTTATATCCTTTTCCATTCCGTCCGATATGTCTGTTGTATATAAAGTATATTCCACAACCTTACCCGATTCCTTCGCATTGTTCATGTACGCTGTTTTAAAGGGTAATGAAAAATTGTTGTACATTAAGGCTACCGGGAAATTGTAGTCAAGCATATTTTCTATTTGCGCAAGCCTGTAATCATAAAGAGGAAATGAAGGTTCGAATATGCCAAAATCGACTTTTTCATTGTCAATAAAGTATTTATTATAGAATTCCTGCGTTTTTTCATCAAAGTTCTTTGGTTCGGGATGAAAAACTACATCCTTTTTTAAAACCTCCGACTTATCCGTTATTTTAAACTCAGGCATAATTTTTTCAATGTATAAAGGAGTTGATGATTTCATAAACACGGTTATTACTTCATTTGTGTTTCTTGCAAATGTTATGGTTCCATAATAATTTCTGTCCGGTTCATCGGTTTTGATTTTTCTTCTTTCATACAATGTTATCCGTCCTGAAAATCCGTTAAAATTATGATTGTATTCATTCGTAATTTCAAATTCCGGATTCTTTAATATGCCGCGGTTTCCATAGTTCAGATATGTTGTATGTGAGTTTATTGTATTGTAAAAATTATCATAAAAAACCTCCACTACCAAATCATCTGATTCAAAGCGGCTTTTTACGCTTACTATATCTTCATTCAGCTTAAGATTATTGGAAATTACTATTTCATATCCGTAAGGATGATTTATATACTTATTATAATCCTGGGAATATTGCAATAATTCCGTGCTTTTATCAGCATTCGAAACCTCAGCGTTTTCAAGGGTTATTCCTTCTGCATGGACAGTTGTAAATGTAAGCGCGAAAATTAATGCAATCAGTGCTTTTTTCATGTTGTTCTCCTTAATTTTGTATTTATTCATCTCTGTATATTTAGTTGTATTCCTTAAACAACAATATAATTTTAGCAAATATTAATACTTTAGTCAATTTTTTATCATTT
>DAIMMU010000038.1:0-15987 GCA_036720515.1 Sedimentibacter sp. | reverse complement strand
GCGTCATGAGCCATATAACCGTTTAACTCCATAGCCAGATTGTATTTGGCAGTATATTTTTCTTGAAGCGGTTTTACTTCAGGATCATTGAAATCTAAGTGATTTACCACATAACTACCTTCAATTGCATCTGCCGCCATAGTCATTAATTGTTCTGAAGGCCATCCGTCACCGCCTATTAAAACTGCATCAATTCCTAATTCCCTTGCTTGATTTGCACTTAATGCAACTTCCTTATAATAGTAAGGCATAAGAATCATATCAGGATTTGCATCTTTTATCTTGCTTAACTGTGGTTTAAACTCAACATCTCCTTCCTTAAAACCTTCCTTTGCTACAATCTTTCCGCCTTTTTCCGTAAAGGTTTTCTCGAAGAATTCAGTAAATCCCTGTGAATAGTCACTTGCCACGTCATAAAGCACAGCGGCATTTCTAAGACCTAATCTGTCATATGCGTAGCCTGCAGCTACTGCTCCCTGATATGGGTCAATAAAGCATACTCTGAAGTTATAAGCTTTTACTGATCCGTCGTCATTAACGGTAACCTTTGGATTTGTTGCAACCGTAGCTATATCAGGAACCTTGTACTGTTCAAGAACGGAGGATATTGATATTGCCTGACCGCTGGCATTAGGTCCGATTATAGCAACAACACCGTCTTGTGATATAAGTCTCTTTGTTGCATTTACAGCCTCTGCGGCATCACCCTTCGTATCGTAGTAAATGCCTTCAACCTGTTTACCAAGTATACCGCCATTTGCATTTACTTCTTCAATCAACATTTTTACCGTATTGCTTTCACAGGTTCCCCAAACAGCTTGGTCTCCCGTCAAAGAACCAATCCAGCCTATTTTGATTGTTTCATCCTTTGCTTTTGTGCCTCCGTTAGCGCATGCAGTAATAATCATTGTAAAAATCAACAATACACTGATAAGTGTTAAAAACTTTTTCCTCATAAAACCCTCCTGAAATTCATAATTATAAGTTTTATCGCAAATATGGGTCATGTAAACGTTATAGTATATTTTATTATAAACTTTTTATAAAATAAATACAAGTTACATTATTGTTATAATATCCTAAATAGCAACATTAAATTACAAGAATTTCAGAAAAATTCCTTCACCCACCGGCTAGCAACAAGACCAATTGTACGGAACAGCAGTCGTTATTGAATAATAAGTTAAAATCATCAACATTGAGGATAATTTACTATTACAATAAAAGACCTTTAGATAAACAATTATATCAAAAGGTCTTTTTGTCGTACTAATTATTACTATCTACAATTTTTATACGTTTGAATTAAGTGTTATAAAATTATTAATTAAAATCTTTTTTCATGTTTTCAATAATACTTTTATCATTTAGAGAACGTATTATTAAAGAAGAAATAATTTTCGAACCTTTTACGATAGCCCATTTTGCTTTTTCTGTTTGCATACATGCCGCAAATTCCCTGGTATGTGCGGCAACCGGTATATCAGAAACTGAGATTAACGGATGAAATGCCGGGCACCTGTAACTAAGATTACCTATGTCGGATGAACCAAGTGTCATAATCATATTTTTATCAATATTTGCACCAAGTTCTTCGTAAATTTGTTCAATAACAATATCAGTATGTGGTGTAGGTTTAAGTTCAGCCAATGCATTTGTTGCAGGCGTAATTTTTACGGAAGTCTGTGTAGCTTGTGCACATCCATTAGCTGCATCACGAACCATTTTCACTACCTCTTCCAAATAATCTTTTTTCTTATATCTGAACCAATATTGGCACGAGGCGTAATCAGGAATTATATTAGCAGCTAAACCGCCTTTTTTAATTATTCCGTGAATCCTTGTACCGTCTTTAAGTTGTTGACGCATCATATCTAAGGCATGTATGAATAAAGTCATACCATTAACAGCATTTTTCCCATTCCAAGGTGAAGCAGAAGCATGAGAAGTACGTCCAAAAAATTCAAAGTCATAGGCATCTAATGCCAAAAATTTAGCACTAGGTAGATTCATATCCAATACATGTATCATAATTACATAGCTGAAATCATCAAACATACCTGAATTTGCCATATCAGTTTTTGACCCATTATATTCTTCGCCGGGAGTGCCGATTAAATAAATATTACCTTTTAAATTTTTTTTGTTTTTATATAATCCAATGGCTGCAAGAAAGCTAAGAGCACCATTTGCACTATGTCCGCAGGCATGACCGATTTCAGGCAAAGCATCATATTCGGCAAGAATTCCGATTTTTATATCAGAGTTTTCGTCCTCGTTGATGGTAGCCTTGAACGATGTTGCTAATCCTAAGAAGTTTCCTTCCACAGGGATTCCTTCATTTTTTAAAAGCTCCATATATTTTTGATATGCTAAGAATTCCTTATGAGCTAATTCGGGATTATTATATATATAATCGTTTAATTCAAATGCTTTTTCCTTTAAATTATCAATCGAGTTATGAACAGATTTTTCCAAATCCATAATAAACATCACCTCATTCTTATTAGAAATTTGATATATTGTTATAATGTTAAAACGGTCCGTAGTTTATTGCTGAAGCACCAAGGATAAGTATTACTTGCATAACAAATATTATTAGAAAATAAGGAGTAATCCAACGATAATATTTATTAACAGGGACTTTAGCCATAGTACATGCTATAAGTACAAAACCTGTAGGCCAAAATATATTTGAAAATCCATCTCCAAATTGGAAAGCTAAAACAGCAATTTGTCTATTTACTCCTATGATATCAGCCAAAGGAATCATAATCGGCATTGTTGCTGCTGCCTGTCCTGAAGCAGAAGGAATAAGAAAATTAATTAAATTTTGAATAACTAACATTCCGACAGCATTTAATGATGGCGGCAAGCTCTGTAATAAATTAGCTGCACTATAAACTATAGTATCTATGATATTTCCTTGTGTCAAAACAACCAATATACCCCTTCCAAAACCTACAACCAAGGCTGAAACTACACCTTTTGACAATCCTTCTACTAAAATAGCCGTAATTTTATTCGCATTCCATTTATTTGCTATACCTACCAATATTGATACGATTATAAATATAGCAGCTATTTCATTGATATACCATTTTAATTTTATTAAACCGAAAGCCATGATGGCAATACCGATAAACAATAATAACAATGAAATTTTATGTTCTTTCGTCAATGCGGTGTTCATTCTTTTTTCATCGATTGCTACATCAGAATAATCTTCATCTTTTACTATACTTTTTGAAGGATCTTTTTTGACTTTGTTGGCATATAATAAAACATAAGTAATAGTCACTGTTGTCATTACTACTAAGACAAATATTCTATACCCTAAACCTGAAAATAAAGGTAGCTCAGCAATAGATTGTGCAACTCCTATACTAAAAGGATTTACAGTTGCTGAAGAGAAGCCACACCCGACTGCTATTATGGATACCCCTAAAGCTACCAGGGCATCATATCCTAATGCTAAGCAAAGCACTAAAAATATCGGAATGAATGCTATTATTTCTTCATATGACAGTGTGCCGGTAGATGCCCATACAGATAAAACAATCATTATCAGTATAAGTATTCCGGTTGCATATTTAGGGTTTTTTTGTGTTTTTCTAACCATTAAAGATATACTTGCATCTAAAGCGCCTGTCTTTTCTATCAAATATAAACATGAAAAGGCAGAAAAGATTAGCATTGTAATATTAGAAGACTGTATCAATCCTTCTACTAAACAAACAAACATTTTAAATAAATTGACAGGGGTTTTATCAATATATTTAAATGAGTTTGGATCAATTACCATTCTCCCGGAAGCTTCATCTAAAACCCTTGTATATTGTCCTGCCGGCACAATATAAGTGAGTATACCTACGATAATAATAAGTGTTAAAAGTATTACAAAAACATGCGGAAATTCCTTTTTGTGTTTTTCTTTATTAAACATACATACCTCCTAATATAAAGTAGATAACGTTATCATATCTGCTTTATATTATAGACTATTGAGTAGCTCTAAAGTCAATAGATTATAAGAAATTATTTAAGTGGAATATAAACTTCATAATAATCTTGATTGTCGATTATATTATTTCTGAATGATATAGCTCTATATAGCACCATTCCGTCTACTATTAAGTTATTTTCCTTAATATAATTTCTTAATCTATCTGCCGCACTGTAATCCTTATTGGTATGGAACTTTATGGTAGTAAACAAACATTTTTCCGATTTAAAAATTAAAAATTCGTGTAATTTTTCTTCGTTTAAAATATCCTTTTCTTCAACTTTTATACTCATGGCAAACTTTGAATAGTATCTACTGTCCATTACGCTAGTGAATTGATTTGAAAGAAATGCTTCTTTTTCAAAGCAAAATGTAAACAAGGGAATCTTATTTAATTGCAATCCCTCAAATTGCTTTATTATCATGTTGAAAGTGTGCACATCTTGATTTATTATTTGATATAAAATAAAAATATTGTGAACAATATTAATTTCATTCATATTGCCATATACATTGACTAAATATTTACCATAGTCGTCTATCATATCTTTGGTTCTATTTAATTCATTTAAAGCATCTTCTATTTCTTTTTTTCGATTATTTAATATGGAGACAGAAGTCTCCAATGAACTATGGTTTAATAAAGCTTCTATGCTTTTTAAATGAAGACCTAACTTTTTTAAAAGAAATACATATGAAAAACTTATTAAATCCTCTCTGCTGTAATATCTGTACTTATTCTCTTTGTTTATATTAGGTTTTATAATACCTAATTTATCATAATATCTTATTGTATCTCTTGTCACGTTAAAAAATCTTGCTATTTCATTAACTAAATACTTATGTTGCATAAATACCTCCATAATTAATTAAAGTGCTCAGAAGACATTACTAAATTACAATTTTAAAAAGCGATAATTTTATATTATCTAATTCGGTATATTAGCACTTGTAAATATAGACATTTATTTTAATTATACCTTACCATAAAGTAAAAGCTATTTCAATGCGACCTACATTATTCATAATAAAATAATTTATGGATGATGTTGTGTGCCGATTCAAATAAAGTATAAATATTGCCTAATAAATTATGATAAACTATTGACATTTGAGCAGTTCAATAGTTTATTATTTTTTATAGACGTTTAAAGGGTTATAAAAATAGTTTAGGAAGGAAGGATAAAATGTCAGTTAATTTAAAAGGAAGAAGTTTTTTAACATTAATGGATTTTGCACCGGAAGAAATCAGATATATGCTGGATCTTGCACATGATTTGAAAGCAAAGAAAAGAGCTGGTATTAGCAATTATCTGTTGAAGGGGAAAAACATCGTATTGTTATTTGAAAAAACATCAACAAGAACAAGATGTGCATTCGAAGTGGCGGCATTGGAGGAGGGGGCTCATGTTACATTCCTTGATTCTGGAAGCTCACAAATGGGTAAGAAGGAATCGTTGGAAGATACAGCCAGAGTATTGGGAAGATTTTATGACGGTCTTGAGTACAGAGGATACAAACAACATGTAGTGGAAGAGTTGGCAAAATACTCTGGAATACCTGTATGGAATGGACTGACAGATATAGATCATCCCACTCAGATATTGGCGGATATGATGACTATTGAAGAGCATATTGCAAAACCGCTTAATAAAATAAAGTTAGTATTTGCGGGGGATATAAGAAATAACATGTCTTTTGCATGGATGTATGGTAGTGCTAAAATGGGAATGAATTATGTTGCGTACGGGCCAAAAGAGCTGTTTGATGAGATAAATCCAGAAGTGCTGAAGAAAGTTCGCGAAGTTGCAAAATATACAGGTGCGACTATTGAAATAACGGATGATGCAAGAGCCTTAAAGGGAGCAGATGTTATTTATACAGATGTATGGGCATCAATGGGAGAAGAAGCTCAGATACCGGATAAGGTAAAAATTATGACACAATTCAAAGTCACTATGGAAATGTTGAAATTAACTGAAAATGATGACGTAATATTCATGCACTGTCTACCGGCTTTTCATGATTTTGAGACTAAAATGGCGAAAACTCAACAAGAGCTTGGTTATGATATACGGGAAGTTACTGACGATGTTTTTAGAAGCAGGCACTCTGTTGTATTTGATGAAGCAGAAAACAGAATGCATTCAATTAAGGCTGTTATAGTAGCGACCATATAAAATATTATAACAAATATTATTAATGGAGATCAAGATGAGACCAAAGAGAGTGGTTATCGCATTAGGCGGTAATGCATTAGAAAATAAAGATATGCCTTCAACTGCCGAGTCTCAGTTGGAAGTAGTTAAAAAAACATGTGAATACATAGCGGATATCAGCTGTTCAGGCTATGAAGTTGCCATAGTGCATGGAAATGGACCGCAAGTAGGAAGAATATTGCTGGCATCGGAAGCAGCCAAAAACGTAACACCTGTAATGCCATTTGATGTATGTGGTGCTATGAGCCAAGGATATATAGGATATCACATACAACAATCATTAAAACAAGCCTTGGCAAAAAGGAACCGAATACTACCTGTTGTAAGTATAATAACACAGGTTATTGTAGATAAAAATGATGAGGCTTTTCAAAATCCTACAAAACCAATCGGACCATTTTATACAGAGGAAGAAGCTAAGAATATAGTACGTGAAAAAGGCTATATAGTTAAAGAAGATGCTGGGAGAGGCTATCGAAGGGTAGTACCTTCACCAATGCCGATAAGAATAGTTGAAATAGATACTATTAAGAAATTGTGGGATACTACTATTTCAATAGCATGCGGGGGTGGCGGAATTCCTGTGATTGAAAGAGAAGATGGCTCATTAGATGGAGTAGCGGCAGTCATAGACAAGGACTTAGCTGCTGAGAGACTGGCTGAAGATATGGATGCCGATATACTTATGATCCTTACAGAGGTAGAAAAGGTTTCAATAAACTTTAATAAGCCCGACCAAGAAGACTTGTCTCATTTAACTGTAAAGGAAGCAAGAAGATATATTGAAGAAGGGCATTTTGCACCGGGCAGCATGCTTCCAAAAGTACTTGCATCTGTAAATTTTGCAAGTTCATCACATGGGAGAAAAGCAATAATAACCTCATTGTATAAGGCTTCAGAAGCTTTAGCGGAAAAAAGCGGAACGATTATTGAATGATTAAAAAAGGTTTACTTAAAGAAATATAAAATCTTGACAATGATATTTCTGTGATATAAATTGGTAATTATACAAGGAGGCTACAATGAATAATGAAACGGTTTTTTTAAACGGCAGAATTTTTACATCAAATAAAGATCAGCCGTACGCTGATGCAATGTGCGTCAGGAATGGAAAAATCTCATGGATCGGCGATAAGTGGAATAAAAGTAAATGCAGAAATACAGTTGACCTAAAGGGAAGAACAGTATTACCCGGATTTATCGATGCGCATATGCATCCGATGCTCCTATCAAATACGATTAATCAAATTGCGTGCATGCCTCCTGCTGTTAATTCAATTGAAGATATCAATAAGGAAATACGAAAAAAGTACCAGCTGCAAGGTCTTGGCAAATGGATTGAAGGCTGGGGCTTTGATGAAGGAAAATTAACGGAAAAACGAACTCCTAATCGCTATGATTTAGACGATGCAGCAGCAGATGTACCGGTGGTATTAACTCGAACATGCTGTCATATTTTATCGGTGAACAGTGCAGCTTTAAAACTGGCAGGAATTGATAAAAACACACCTAATCCTCCCGGAGGTTTTATTGACCGGGATGAAAACGGAGAACCTACCGGAATATTAAAGGAAAATGCAAGATATTTAATCCAAGACATCATGCCTAAAAGAGCTGAGAAAGATACAGCCTGGTTGCTTGCGGATGTCGGATATAAACTTCTGTCTCAGGGCATAACAGTAATATCAGAAGCGTTCGGCAGGAAAGGTCCGGCAGATTATGAAGAAATATATTCTATGGCAAGGAATTGTGGTTTAAAGCAAAAAGTAGCTTTGTATTACATGTGGGATGACTTGAAGTTTATTGATAATCTAAACAAAGAAAGCACAGACAGGAATAACCCGGTATTCATAGCCGGAGTAAAGGTTCTTGCAGATGGCAGTGTATCAGGAAAGACTGCTTGGGTTTCTCCGGGATATTACAAGGATGAAAAAAATCACGGACTACCTA
Source organism: Sedimentibacter sp. (assembly GCA_036720515.1). Classification (GTDB taxonomy): domain Bacteria; phylum Bacillota; class Clostridia; order Tissierellales; family Sedimentibacteraceae; genus Sedimentibacter. The sequence goes on along the minus strand of DAIMMU010000038.1, from coordinate 7,812 downwards.
CAATTACCAAGGAAGAATTATTGGCGGCATGCAAATTTTCAGAAGAAAATAATTTACAGATGGTTGTTCATGCAATGGGAGAACAGGCAATTGACCTTGTGGTGGATACATTTTATAAAAAGGAAGGATGGATGGACGGTCTACCTTCAATAAGAGTCGAACACGGTGCAATGCCTACAAAAAGAGCAATGGAGCGAGCGGCTGAATCAGATATCGCATTCGTATCGCAGCCCATTTTCATGTATGCGGAAATTGAGAGCTATCTTAAAAATCTGGGTGCGGAAAGAACAAAAACTATATATCCATACAGAGATATACTAAATGAAGGAATAAAGATGTGTTTTTCATCAGATGCACCTGCAACAGCGTGGCCAAACCCTTCCGACCCATGGGTAGCAATTAAATCTGCGGTTACAAGAAAGGCATATGACGGAACAGATACAGGGGAAAATCAGAAACTTGATGTCGAAACGGCAATCCGTCTATATACAGCGGACGCTCAGGCAATTCTGGGAATTCCCGGTATAGGTAAGCTAATTAAAGGATATAATGCGGATTTTATTGTGCTTGACAAGAACATCTTTGAAACAGACCCGGATAAAATAGATGAAATTAATGTAGAAGAAACATATATCAACGGTGAGCTAATTTTTAAAAGATAACTGATAAAACATAGGAGTAATCCTGTGTTTTTTTTAAACATTTAGTCTATTTATGTCAATATTTTGCTAATAGTTACCGACTTTTTATGGCGATCCACAAGATTTACTCAATTTTATTAAGTTGATTTTAAGCTGTAAAGTGATATAATATACTTCATAATTGTTGGTAATATGTACAATGCTCTTAGCTTGGAGGTCACCATGGAATTTCTTGTTGGATTGGATATAGGTTCTACTACCGTTAAAATAGCTGTGCTGGATAACAATGGCAGCATAATATATAAGCAATATGAAAGACACTACTCTGACATAAAAAATACCGTTACTGAAATAATAAACAATTCATCTGAATACCTAAAAGACAGTTTTATCAAAATAAGCGTTACAGGCTCAGGTGCTATTGACGTGTCTAAATATTTGGATATTCCCTTCGTACAGGAGGTTGCGGCTTCAACATCCGCAATAGAAAAGTTTATACCCCTTACTGATGTGGTAATAGAGCTTGGTGGAGAAGATGCAAAAATAACATACCTTTCAGGTAACTTGGAGCAGCGCATGAATGGCTCTTGCGCCGGCGGTACAGGGGCATTTATCGACCAGATGGCTGTATTGATGAAGACTGATGCTTTAGGACTAAATGAATTGTCAAAAAAGCATAAAACAATTTATCCTATTGCGTCACGCTGCGGTGTATTTGCAAAATCAGACGTTCAGCCCCTATTAAATGAAGGGGCAAGGCAGGAAGATATTGCAGCATCTATTTTCCAAGCGGTTGTGAATCAAACAATAAGCGGGCTTGCCCAAGGGAGACCTATTAAGGGAAATGTTGCATTTTTGGGAGGACCGTTATTTTTCTTGTCCGAGCTTAGAGAAAGGTTTAAAGAAACCTTGGTGCTTGCGGAAGAGACGGTATGCCCCGATGATGCCAATTACTATGTGGCGATCGGAGCTGCATTGATGTCGGTAAATAATGAGGAAATAAGCTTCAATAAATTTTATGATAATATGAAAAACACAATGAAGCATTCAAGTTTTGAATATAGAAAAAAAGATTTGAATCCTTTATTTGAAAATGAAGATGAATACAACGATTTTTTAGAACGACACAATAGGCATAAAGCAAAAATCAAAAACATTGACGAATACTCAGGACTTGCATTTTTAGGTATTGATGCAGGTTCGACAACAACTAAATTGGTGCTGATTACGCAAAATGGTGAAATACTTTACTCCTATTACGGCAGTAACGAAGGAAACCCGCTAAATTCTGCTGTTACGGCTGTTAAAGGATTATATAAAAAAGTACATGAAGGCATAAAAATTGCATATACCGCTGTAACCGGTTATGGTGAACACTTAATAAAGGCTGCCCTAAATGTGGATATAGGGGAAATTGAAACTGTAGCCCATTACAAGGCGGCAGATTTCTTCTCAAAGGGAGTGGACTTCATAATTGACATCGGTGGTCAGGATATGAAAAGCATGGTAATAAAAAACGGAGTAATAGATTCCATCATGCTTAATGAAGCTTGCTCATCAGGCTGCGGCTCATTTATTGAAACCTTTGCAAAGTCATTGGATATGTCCGTCCGGGAGTTTGCGGAAGCTGCAATATTTTCTAAACATCCGGTGGACCTTGGTACAAGATGTACGGTATTTATGAATTCAAAGGTTAAGCAGGCTCAAAGAGAAGGAGCAACATTAGGTGATATTTCTGCCGGAATTTCATTTTCAGTAATTAAAAATGCCCTGTTTAAGGTAATAAGATTGACTTCCCTTGAGTCGCTTGGAGAGAAGGTTGTTGTACAAGGAGGCACCTTTTACAACAATTCGGTTCTCCGCGCATTTGAGCAAATAACGGGACGACATGTTGTAAGACCTGATATAGCAGGTATCATGGGTGCCTTTGGCTGCGCAATTATCGCTAAAAATAATTATAAAGAAGGTATGGAAAGTGTATTTGTTAAAGAAAAGGACTTAGATAAATTTTCCTTTAATACATCCATGGAAAGATGCGGTCTTTGCACAAACAACTGTTTACTGACCATAAACAAATTTTCAGACGGAAGATATTATGTTTCAGGAAATCGCTGTGAAAAAGGTGCTGAGAAATATACATCAGTTGTTAAAAAGGAATCCTTGCCAAACTTATACAAATATAAAAGCCGACGTGTTTTCGATTATAAATCATTGACCATGGATGAAGCTAAAAGAGGAATTATAGGCATTCCGAGAGTTTTAAATATGTATGAGGATTACCCCTTCTGGTTCACATTTTTTACTGAATTGGGGTACAGAGTGGTACTTTCAGGTGTATCAAGCAAGAAAATTTATGAGCTTGGAATGGGAACCATACCTTCCGAGTCTGTATGTTATCCGGGCAAAATCGCACACGGTCACATAACAGACCTTGTAAACAAGAAGGTTAGAAAGATATTTTATCCTTGTATTTCCTATAATATAAAGGAAGATAATGAAGCAGGAAACCACTTTAACTGTCCTGTTGTAGTATCTTATCCCGAATCTATCGAAGCAAATGTGAATCTTGACGGAGTAAAATTCTATAAACCATTTTTAACACTAAACGACAAAGACAGGCTTATTCAAAAGCTTTACATGGAGCTTGGAGAAACGGAAAATCTCACATTTTATGAAATAAAATTTGCAGCAGAAAAGGCTTACGATGAATTGTTTGCTTATAAATCTGATGTTGTGAATGAAGGAACAAAGGCTTTGAAATATTTAAAGGAAAACAATAAGCATGGTATTGTTTTAGCAGGCAGACCATACCATGTAGATCCTGAAATTAACCACGGTATAGCGGAAATGGTTGAAAGCTACGGTTTGGTTGTGTTATCCGAAGATTCTCTGGAGGATTTATATCCTATCGAAAGACCTCTTCGTGTAATTGACCAATGGGCATACCATACGAGACTTTATAAAGCGGCCACCTATGTTTCCAATACCAATGATCTGGATTTAATACAGCTTAATTCATTTGGCTGCGGACTGGACGCGGTTACTACCGACCAGGTAAGTGAAATACTTGAAAGAAACAATAAAATATATACCGTAATTAAAATAGACGAAATAACAAATCTTGGTGCAGTCAGAATACGCCTGCGTTCATTGTTAGCTTCCATTGAAGACAGAAAGAAAAACGGAGTTGTTCATAAACGTATTGGGAATAATACACAAAGAATTGTTTTTACCAAAGAAATGAAAAAAAATCACACTATCCTAATTCCTCAAATGTCGCCTATGCACTTTCAGTTTATAGAAACTGCCGCCAAAGCAGCCGGCTATAATGCAGTTGTTCTTCCGGCAGTTGACAAACAGGCGGTAGATGCAGGTCTTAAGGTTGTGAACAATGATGCCTGCTACCCGTCAATAATCGTAATAGGTCAACTGATTAATGCATTGGAGTCAGGCAAGTATGATTTAGACAATATAACACTTATGATTTCCCAGACAGGGGGAGGTTGCCGTGCCACCAACTATATAGGTTTCATAAGAAAAGCCTTAAAAGACTTAGGTTACGACAATATTCCTGTTCTTTCCTTTAACTTGGTTGGACTTGAAAAACAACCGGGCTTTAACATGACTGCAGGATTCTTAAGCAGGCTGGTAATGGGTATAGTAATAGGTGATACTTTAATGCGTGTTACTTATAGAACCAGACCTTATGAAAAAGTTAAGGGCTCCGTAAATAAATTGTATGATAAATGGCTTAAGAAATGCCACTTAGTTGTTGAGTCAGGAAATCTCTTGGACTACAAGCGTGTAATTAAGGGGATAGTTAATGATTTTGATAAAATTGAGTTAGATGAAAGCATTCTGAAACCAAAGGTAGGCATTGTAGGCGAAATACTTGTTAAGTTTCATCCCAATGCAAACAATGATGTATTCTCCCTGTTAGAGGAGGAGGGTGCTGAAGTTGTGGTTCCTGATCTGTTGGATTTCTTCTTATACAGCTCGATTAACGGAGTAATTAAATATGATGAGCTTTTAACAGGTACAAAAAAATCCAAGGCAATGAGCAACATAGCCGTTAAAGTAATTGATATGTATAAAAAGCCCAGTGTTGATGCATTCAGAAGTTCAAAAAGATTCACAACTCCTACAAGTATTAAAGAGCTTGCTCACAAGGCAAAAGAATTCTTATCCCTCGCCAATCAGTCAGGGGAAGGATGGTTTTTAACAGGAGAAATGATTGAACTGTTAGACTCCGGAGTTGATAATATTCTATGTCTGCAGCCATTCGCATGCCTTCCAAATCATATTACAGGCAAAGGAATGATTAAGAAGCTTAAAGGCGCATATCCTATGTCGAATATTGTTCCTATTGACTACGATGCCGGAATGAGCGAAGTTAACCAAATTAACAGAATCAAGCTTATGCTTACTAATGCGGTGAGAAACATGAATAGACCGAAGATTGAAAAAACACCGATATGTGATAAAGCACCCGACTGCAGCTTGGGGTATATTCAAGAACAAGAAATATAGGAAATATACGGTTAAAAAATAAAGCACCTTAAAAGGTGCTTTATTTCATTATCCTATGGTAGCTACTATAACTGCTTTTATTGTATGAAGTCTGTTCTCTGCTTCATCAAAAACAATTGAATACCTGCTTTTGAAAACTTCATCGGTTGCTTCCCTTATATCATAACCTAATTTCATTTGCTCCTTAGCTATTTTTGTTTCAAAATCATGGAACGAAGGCAGACAATGCATGAATTTAATATCTTCATTTCCTGTTGCTTTTAATAAGTCCATGGTAACCTTGTATGGTGTAAGTAATTTCACTCTATCGGGTATTTGAGCCTCTTCTCCCATGGAAGCCCAAATATCGGTATATATCACATCTGCACCCTTTACGCAATCGATGTTATCTGATATTTCTATTTTCGCACCTGTACATTCAGAAACTTCATAAACCTTTTTCATTGTTTCTTCGTCTATTTGGTCTGCCAACTCTTTTGGTCCGAATGCCACATAATGCATTCCCATTTTAGCACAGCCATACATCCATGCATATGACATATTGTTTCTTATGTCTCCGGCAAATACAACTTTAACCTTATTTAAAGGTTTGGCAACATGTTCTTCTATGGTAAGCATATCTGCCAATATTTGAGTCGGATGATCAACGTCGGTTAAACCATTCCATACAGGAACACCTGAAAACTTAGCCAAATCCTCTACTACATTTTGTTCATAACCCCTGTATTCAATACCATCATAAAATCTGCCGAGAACCTTTGCTGTGTCCTCCAATGATTCCTTTTTACCCATCTGTGAGCTGGCGGAATCCAAGTATGTTACATGTGCACCTTCATCTAATGCAGCTACTTCAAAAGCACATCTTGTTCTTGTTGATGTTTTTTCAAATAATAAAACAATATTTTTTCCTCTTAATAAATAGTTGCTGGCACCCGATCGTTTTTTTTCCTTAAGATTTTCCGCCAAATCTAATAAATATCTAATTTCTTCCGGTGAGAAATCCATTAACGTCAAAAAACTTCTTCCTTTTAAATTTACAGCCATAAATATCCTCCATTAATAATTATTAATTTTTTTGCATGTTTAATATACTATCAAAAATTTTAGCATATTGCAATATTTTTTTATAAGATTTTACTTATAAATTTTCCCTAACCAAGGGCATGCTCATGCATCTGGGACCGCCCCTGCCCCTTGATAACTCGGAGCTTGGCATAATATGAGTTTTTATTCCTTCATCCTGCAGTATTTTATTAGTCACGTAGTTTCTTGAATAAACAATCACTTCACCCGGCGAAATGCACAGTGTATTGGATCCGTCATTCCATTGCTCCCTGGAAGCATCAATAACACTGTTACCCCCGCATTTAATTAATTTCACCTTATCAATATTTAGCTCCTTTTCCAACACATCCTCAAGAGAACCTCTTTCTTCCATGATATTAAGCTTTCCGTCTGTTTTCTTAAGAATATAAACTGCTATATCGGATTTAATATTAGGATGAATTGTAAATTTATCATAATCAACCATTGTAAATACTGTATCTAAATGCATAAAAGCTCTAGTTTTAGGTATGTCAATAGCCAATACCTTTTTAAAAGAGCTTTCTTCCGTCAATACTAAATTAGCAAACTTTTCAATTGCATTTGGATTAGTTCTTTGTGAAATACCTACTGCTATGGTTTCCTCATTAAGCACAAGAATATCTCCTCCTTCAAGAGAATAATCCTCAGTTCTGTCATAAAATAATTTTGTACCCTTGTATATGGGATTGTAATTAAAAATATACTTTCCGAATAAGGTTTCCCTGTTTCTTGTTGCAGTCAGCATTCTGTGTATAGATACACCATTGCCTACCGCAGCAAACGGGTCTCTTGTAAAGTATAAATTAGGCATGGGGTCAACAATAAAAGGATATTGATTGCTTAAAAAATCCGCTAATCCGGGACCCCTGTAATCATTAATTTCAGATTTTCTTATCCCCTCCATCATTTTGAAAACCATTTCCTTCTCGCTGCTAAAAGAGAGAAAATATTCTTTCAAAATTCCTGTTTCCCTATCTTCCTTAATGCCCGCTTCCTCAATATACTCATTAATAAACTTTAATTTAACATCATAATTGATAAGCGACTCCACAACTAAATCTTCCAAATAAACAACTTCTATTCCATTTTCCTTGAAAATGTTTGTAAATGCATCATGCTCCTGCTGCGCAATTTCCAAATATGGAATATCATCAAAAAGCAGTCTGTCAAGATATTCCGGCATCAAATTCTCTAATTCTCTTCCCGGTCTATGCAATAAAACCTTTTTTAACTTACCTATTTCAGAATATACATTAATAGCCAAATTATTCACAATTATCACCACCTATATATATTTTAATAATTTTTCCGCAGCTTGTCAAGTTCATTTTATATAATTATGAAGTAAAATTATATTTATACAGTGTAAACACGATTCTCAGCCAACAGCGCAATAAGATAGGTATTATCCTTACTCTTTTTATTTCCACAAATAAAAAATGTACAGTTAAATTAATAACCGTACATTTTTCTATAAACCGGCAACGTCCTACTTTCCCAGGCAGTCACCCGCCAAGTATCATCAGCGCTGAAGAGCTTAACTTCCGTGTTCGGG
>DAIMMU010000254.1:0-2294 GCA_036720515.1 Sedimentibacter sp. | reverse complement strand
ATAAAATTTTCTTCATTAAATTCAATTTTTCTTCCGACAGGAATTCGTGTAAAAAAAGAAATAAGAGTTAAAAATCCTGAGGCCATTTTACCATTTCCCCTTTGTGTTTGAGCTTGATTGGTATTCCGGAAAAAGTAAAGTACATGAAATCAGATTCTTGTCCGATTCTGTTATTTATTCTTCCGCTTATATCCCTGAAATAATTTCCCATATAGTAGGAAGGTACTAAACCCATTCCCGTTTCATTGGACACGATTATAAGTTTTTTGTTGTTTTCATTGCATACATTTATTAATGATAATACCTCATCTGTTATTATGCTTTCCAAAATATTTACATCCTCGGCACTGCAGCTGTCAAAATCCAATTTGCTGTCATACATGAAATTCCCTATCAATGTCGTTATACAATCAATCAATATTGCTTCCGAGCCAATAAATTCAGGTTTTTCGATAAGTTGTTTAAAATCACGATACATTTCCAACGTGTGCCATGACAAAGGTCTTTGCTCTTTGTGCTTTTTAACTCTGTCAGCCATTGCTTGGTCTGTTACTACCGCTGTTGCTATGTACAATACTTTTTTCGAATATTCCTTCGCCTTTAATTCCGCAAATGTGCTCTTTCCGCTTCTTGCACCGCCAATAACAAATGTTACGCTCATCTTATCACCATTAAATAATTTTTAACATTAACATTAGTATTATATCACTAATGCTGTAAAAATCAAACAACTTTCTTATTGATGCAAAAAAAGAAAAACATAGTAGTTACTTGGGCTTTTCTGTAGCAGGTGCAGCACTTCTCAGTTATTGCTTTCTTTCTGTTGGTGTGTATGTTAAACCTGAATTATGAAATTTTATTGACATTATGTTTTTTTATATTTAAGATATATGTAAAATATATTGCAAAGGATATGAATATGAAAATAACCGGTGTTGTTTCGGAATACAATCCATTTCATTCAGGTCACGAATATCAGCTTAAGATGGCAAGAAAGCTGTCCGGCTGTGATTGTATTGCCGTCGTAATGAGTGGAAATTATGTACAGCGCGGGGAGCCTGCAATCATTGATAAATTCAAGCGTGCCGAAGCTGCTGTTTTCGGAGGTGCTGATATTGTAATTGAGCTTCCGATGCCCTTTTCATGCCAAAATGCGGAAATGTTTGCCATGGCTGCAATAAGTGAATTGAAAAAACTTAATATTGATTCAATAAGCTTTGGCTGCGAAAATGACAATTCCAAGCTTTTAGAAAAAATTGCTGCCCTGCAGCTATCATCTAAGTTTAACGGTTATGTTAAGGAAGAAATGAAAAAGGGATTGTCATATCCAAATGCCATGTCTCATGCTCTTAAGTTTGTATTTGGAGATGAAGCAGATGCCGTATATTCGCCCAACAATGTTTTAGCGGTTGAATATATCAAAAGCGCAATGAGACTTAATTTAAACCTGGAATACTGTCCTGTCAGACGTTTGGGAATGAACCATAATGATGTCGAAGCTTCAGGACCCTTCCACAGTGCTTCGTTTATAAGAAAGCAAATAATTGAAGGCTCCCTTAACAACCTTGAGCTTACGGAAAAAAGTATTCAAATGATTGAAAAATTCTATGCAGAGCATAGAAAATATAACTCATTAAATAATTATTTGGATTTTTTGTATTATAAAATAATAAATACGCCGGAATTAGATAAAATCTATGAAGTGAAGGAGGGCTTGGACAATAAAATGCTATCGCAGGTTTACAAGCATGATAATATTGACGATTTCATAATGTCACTTAAATCAAAGCGTTATACCTATTCAAAACTGAGAAGAAGTCTTTTGAATATTTTGCTTGATATAAAGGCTGATGATATAACTGATATTATGCTTGACCGCAACGATTATGTCAAAGTTCTTTCCTTTAACAACACGGGCAGACAGGCAATCAAATATGCCAAAAAATACGGTACTAAAGTAATAAACAGATATTCCGACTATAAAAAGTATGATTTAAATCCCGAAAAGCTTAAAACCTTTAATATTACAAACAGGTCGACAAACATATATTACCTGCCTTTGGAAAGCAGAAAAATAAACAGCGAGTATACAGAGAATGCGGTATATGTCGATATATAGGTATGCATGTATGCGGACACACCTTGTAAAGAGGTTATATTCTGCCTCGATACCTTTCAAGGAATGTCTGCAAAATATTCATCTTCATATAGCATATATATCACCCTTGTACAATAAAATAAGTAGGGGGTGTTTTAATGTTTAAAAGAAATTTTATTCCTGTTTTTATATTATT
>DAIMMU010000253.1:0-2300 GCA_036720515.1 Sedimentibacter sp. | reverse complement strand
TTTGTAACTTTTTTATCAATAGTCAGCACACCGCCATCCGGAGCAAAACTTATTTTTACGTAAGCTGATACTTTAGGCGCTCCCGCCTTTACTGCAACCAACTGACAATTCTTAACTATCTCCATCAATTGGTCATAATCTCCTTCCACCGAAGTCTCACTGGGTCCCACATAATAATTCAGTCCCGTACTCTTAATATAAGCTATTACCTCATCAACAATGCGTATAACCTCTTCATCTGATTCCACATGTGGTAAAACTTGAATTGCAATATTTGCTTCCATGGCAAATCCTCCTTTTGGTAAAACAAAAACCTCCCCGATAATGGAGAGGTTTGTAATTAACCCTTAAGGTTAAAATCTTTACGATATGTACAATCCCTACGCCAGCATTATCCGGATCAGGTTCCAAACAGTTGTTCTGTTTTAGGGTTTTGAACATTATAGTATTTCTATCTCAGCCTAATTCATTAAGCTCCCCTAAATATGATGGTAGCACAGGTAAATAAACTTGTCAACTATTATATTTTGAAGACGTAATCTACTTGTGTAGTATTAATATAAATAAATCTTAAAAGCAGATATAAAGAGTTAACCGGAAATATCCCGTCTTTAGCTGACCGCGGATTTGTTCTTCGAGTGTATGTGAAAATTGAATCCCAGAATCCTCTTTTTCTAATGATTTTAACAATTCCCTGTTCTGCAAAGGGTTAAACGGAAGTCGATATTTCACTTCATTTTTGCATTTTGTGCAGATACGGTCTAATCTGCATCTTAATATTCTTAAAATAAAAGGATTCAATAAGAATCCAACATTTTTTCATATAGGGCATTAAATATAATATTACATTTTTTCAATACTTCCTTAGGTGCCTTCTCAACAAATTCATATCCTCTTTCACTTAAATCTAATGCCTTAACCTGATCCATTAATATATCGCCTTTAGTTTTAATATTATATTCATCCAAATTTACTCGTGTAAAAAAAGTACTGACAGAGTTTGTTACAGGTGCTACTATCACTATACCGTTCAATTCCTTCTGCGTTACGGGATCTGATATTACAAGTCCTGGTCTGTAACCTTTTTGTTCATGACCTTTTGACGGTGAAAAATTGATTCTTATTATATCACCAAATTCCAAATTATTATAATTATCTTTATATGTCTCTTGCATACTAATCACCATTCTTCTTTTCCAATCGGCGAACCCCAATCAACGTCTGCTTTCGGATTTGTTTTTTCTCCATTTGATTTTTCCGCAAGAAGCTCAAACTTAGTTTTTACTTGCTTCTTTTTTAGTATAAGCTTATCATCTTCTACATTCATATTAAAACTTATGTTCTCAAAATTATTACTGTCTATATTTAATTCTTCTAATATTATCTTTGGTATACGTATAGCAGCACTATTTCCCCATTTAGATAAATTTGTATTCATCAAAATCATCTCCTATAAATTATTATAAATACTTGTTCTTAGTATATACTTGTATATACGTATTGTCAATAGTAATATTAACATTTATATTGGAGTACACACCAATTTAAATTAAAAATTCCGTAATACATTTTTTATTGCTTATAATTATCGGAGATACAACGGCACTATTTATATAATATGCAAATTTTTAAAAAATTAAATTTATTTTACAGCCAAAGTTGCCCAAAATGTAGGAATACCATACTCATGAAGAAAGCCTTCCCCATTCGTATCTTCATTTAGGTCAAGCAGCATAAATCCCGTCTTTAGCTGACCGCGGATGGTGTCAAATAATCATTTCCATCAACTATCTTTCCGGCTGGTTTATCAACAGTCTTATATCTCAATTCTTCGTCATCTCTATATGGTGCAAACTTATTTGATTTCTGTCCTTCTAACTTATCAGCTTCTTCATAGATTCCTCCTTTAATAAGCTCTCTACTATATAAACAATTTAACTGTCCAAATCGTTACACTTTTTTTGAATATAATTTATTAAGCTTTTTTAACAATTCATTTTTCTATACTTGTAGCAATTTCTTTTAATATATCTGTACTTGCTTCACCATAAATAACAAACTTATATTCCTCACTTTGGAAGATAATGATATTATAGTTGTTATCTTTTTTTGTGTACAGTAATCCTAACTGATTGTTTATCATAATGTCTTCTTTTTCGCAGTTTTCTGTATCTATCTGTATAGGACTGCTTAGGGAGCTAAATTCATAGGTAATATTTGTTCCGTCTGATTTGTTTGAATATATTATAGTTCCTATATTTCCCATATTGTTTTTTACTATTATTTCATAGTTATCCGGA
>DAIMMU010000252.1:0-2305 GCA_036720515.1 Sedimentibacter sp. | reverse complement strand
TGTAAGAATTTTATCCTCTTTTTGTTGTCCTATTAAATTGATGCGTTTATCCTATTATATAGTTACTTAAGGTATTGTTCGTGTCCTGACTTCGGCAGATGTTATGTGAATAATATCGATTTTAAATAATTATTGAATTTTTCTTCCTTATCATATGCTAAATTATAATTAATCTTTAATGCAGTGTTAATCTTGACATAATCAAACCATACATCATCATTATTTCCAATACGATGTAAGTGAACTATCCCAGGGACTGGAATATCAAGGTTCATATTGTTTAACACCATAACAATCCTTTCCGCTGATAATCTAAGATCATTTGCTTTTAACTTATATTGAAATAACCTTAATACTAGTAACGATGTGTAACATATCATGAAATGAACCATGATATGTTCTTTTTTATAGTGATAAATTGGTCTAAATTCTAAATCACTTTTAGTGATTTTAAATGTTTCTTCAATTTCCCATAGTTCATGATAATATTTTCTTATTTCTTTTTCAGAATAATCTAGTTCTGAAGTGATCAAACATTGATATCCATCAAACTTTTCATCTTCTTCAATTTTTTTAGTATCTAATTTTCGGTCCTTCTTTAGTACATCTGATGAGTAATATTCCCCTGTTTTCTCGTCTAGTAATCCATCTTTTAAATACTTTTCATATCCATGTCGGATTCCGAAGGCGTTATTGGTCAAACTATTCAAAGCTTTAAAGATTTTTTCATTTCGTTTAGATTTTTGTAAGTCTGCTTCCTTTTTACTCCAATATAATAAGACTTTTTGATTGTTTTCTTTATATAGTTTATATTTATATTCATTTGATACAATTATCCAACCATTATTATCAAATAGTTTTTCTTGAAATCTTTTTCCTTTTTTGCCTTTAAGGATTTGACTGAATATATAGCCATCACCTTGATTGGTTAAAGCTTCAATATTAGCAGTAGTATTTAATCCTTTATCAGCTACCATCACTATTCGTGTTTGACTATGCTTTTTCTTTAATTCTTCGATTCCTGGAATTAATGTTTTAGATTCTGCTACATTACCATTAAACACTTTGATTTGAATTGGTAAGCCATTTGAATCCATAAACAGTCCTAATCCAATAATAGGATCAACCCTATGCTCCTTTGATACGCCTCGATGTCTTAAATTATTTTCTTCATCCTCTAAGTCTATTTCGCAGTAGTAGTTGGTAACATCATAGAAAATCTTAGTGTAATTTGGTGTAATGATGGAATCAACTTGTTTTCTAATATGAGTTTGAAAGTCATCAAAAAGTGTAGATAATAGGGAAAAACTATGATAGGTATCATCAAGTGAAAAATGGTATTTAGTTCCATAATATCGATTTATATTGACGATTGAGGCTCTTTTAGAACCTGGGTTTAGGATTCTTTCGATTGTATAGTATTTAAAAATATCTTTTAAGTTATATTCAATCTTTTTATCTAACTTTTTTTGATATGCATCAAAAAATGTATCTAGTTTCAAGCTGTCATAAATCCTAGATAAATATTTAAAACCATAGTTATAGGTCGAATTACTATTGGAGTTATTCTCATTATCATCAAGATTGATTGAAAAATTAATTCGATGACTTTGGTCGCGTTCCAATGATTTGATTTCTTGTTCAATGCTTTTGATGAAAGCTTTGGGATCTTTTTGATCCTCTAAGGTTCCATATGACTTTATGGAACGCATCCTAGTGATACCCAAACGATCACGGTAACCTTCCACTACTCTAACATAGGTTTTTATTGTACCATCTGGTTTTTTCTTTTTTTCATATTTTATAAACATAATTTATCACCCATATATATTATACCACATAACTTCGCATAACACAATAGAAAAGATGATTATTATAAAAAAATATTAAAAAAACAGTCAAAATCGACTGTTTTCATCTTAAAATAGGGATTAATCATAGTTTAATAGCCTTTTGTCTCATAACATCTGCCGAAGTCAGGTTATAACACATCTTTTAAGTAATACTATTATTTTTCAAAAAAAGCGTTAAAAAACGCTTTACTCGATTCCCATTTGTCCAAAATATACTTTTAGTTTTAAAACAAATTCTTGCGATATTATTTTTTTAAGATCCTCATACTGAGATTGATAATAACCTTTATCATAATACTCTTGCCATACCAAAATATTAAAAATAATTGTTTCTTCTGGTTCTAGTATTTCTTCTTTAATATTTTCAATTGTCGCATTATTGATGGTTTCAATCTTGGCTTTGAGATCATTAAAATTAGTATATTCTAGGCTTTGATTATTTGCTTGCAAAC
>DAIMMU010000251.1:0-2311 GCA_036720515.1 Sedimentibacter sp. | reverse complement strand
CAGTTTGGAATCCGGCACGATTACAAGTGGACAAGCAATACCAATTTTTGCCGTAGAGGTCGTTGTATTATCTATCTCAACCGAGGTTGTATGTGCGCATTTTAAGGACGGTGAATGGGATTGAAACCAAGGTATAGGACGTGTCACAAATGTCACAGGGCATGGAATATAAGCCGGTACCAAAAGATACCTCAAACCGGATATGAATGCCCAGCGTGTGAAAGAAAAAGGCTCACAAAGTCTGGCAGGACTAGAGTGAGCGCATTACAAAAACAACCTAAGTGTATTATACACGTAAAAACCAAGGAGGTCAAATAAATTTGGGAAAGGATTCGATCAAGAACAAAACGTTAAATCTCTTGTCCCTGTGTCTGCAAGCGCAGGAAAAAGGTTATGATATCGAGTTTTCCAACCACATGGAGATTATATCTATTGTGCAGTGGAATGAAAACCAAAAGATCAAAGAATGGCTACATGTTTACACTGATATGGCAGACGTAGAGGGACAATTCCAGACCGTGGAGGAATTTTTAAAGGAGCTGATTAGTAATGTATGTACCGGATAATTACGACGCTTATCAGCAACACGAAAAAGAGCAAGCACGAATAGCTAGAATGCGCAAAAGAAAGCAGTTTGAATATGAAAGGGAGAAATACGAAAATGAACGAATTAAAGATTGTTGTCAACCAGAAATTGGGCACAATAACGACTAATTTTGAGGATATAAAGGAACAGTTGTCGGCTCAAATGGAAATATATAACGAGTTAGAGGTCACAGAAGGTAATAAACCGGAGAGGAAAAAGGATGTTGCCACTCTCAGGAAGATGCAGAAAGCTATAACGGCGAAAAAATCCGAAGTACGTGCCGCTTGTCTGGCACCATACGACAAGTTTAGTAAGCAGGCTGACGTATTGAATGAAATAATACAAAAACCAATTTTGCTTATTGATAATCAGGTCAAAGATTTTGAGGAAAAGCAAAGGTTGCTGAAAAAGCAAGAGATAGAGAATTATTTTACTGAATTAATAGCAAGTTACCCGGAGTTGTCCGACGAGATCGGCATTGCTGAAATCTACGATAATCGGTGGGAAAACATTAGTACGACAATGAAATCAGTCCGGGAGGATATGGCTGCCAAGTTAGATAAAATCCAAGCCGACGTTGTTTTGATTAAGTCGATGATATCGGATAAGACCGAAGAGGCTCTATCCCTCTACTGGGGCGATTTAGACGTAACTAAGGCTGTAAGCATGATAAACCAGTACGAGCAACAAAAAAGAGAAATACAGGCACGGTTAGAGAAACAAAAGCAGTTAGAGAGGGAACGTGAGCTTGAACGTGAGCGCGAACGTGTTAGGGAAGAGGAACGCAAGAGAATCCGTGAAGCAGAGCGCATCCGTGAAGAGGAACGCAGAAAAGCTGCAGAAGAAACAGAGCGTATCATCGAAGAGGAACGCAAGAAATTGCAGGAAGAGCAAATTGCAAAGGAGATTGCCGAGAAAGAAAAGTTGTCGGCAAAGCAGACCATGGGCGATACGGATATGGTTACATATAAAATTATTGCTACTGCAGAAGAATTTGAAATGATTGAAATGTATTTGAATAGCATAGGAGTGGAGTTTATAAAGGGGGAGTTTTGATTGGACAACCTTGAAATTTATAACAAATACCGCGAAGTCCCTGCAGAAGCAAAAAAGAGAATATCCGGCGGGCGGATGAACGGTAAGACTGATATAAATCCGATGTGGAGATTAAAGAGCCTTACAGAGCAATTCGGGCCATGCGGTATTGGATGGTACTACAAAGTAATTAATAAATGGATAGAGCCTTACGGCGACGAAATAGCGGCATTTGTGGACATCGAACTATACGTAAAAGTTGACGGCGAATGGTCTGCGCCTATCGCCGGCACCGGAGGAAGTATGTTTGTAGAAAAAGAAAAAAGTGGTATCCACGTATCGGACGAATGCTACAAAATGGCTACCACGGACGCTATTTCGGTAGCGTGCAAGCAACTTGGCTTCGGGGCAGACGTGTACTGGGAGGCTGATAAATCAAAATATGATGCAGAACCGGCAATTAAAGATGAAGATACGATAAAGCAAAAGGATGCTGATGTATTGACCGCTCTTGTAAAAAGAAAAGGACTTGACATTGCAAAGGTTTTTAACGTCCCTGTGGAGCAACTCACGGTCAAACAATATGTCGAGGCGGTAAAACAGCTTGAAAAGCTCCGTGATAAGTAGGTGATTGTATGGAGTTTACCGGAACTATCAGAGGCATAGACAAAAATTATATCACAGGAGAAA
>DAIMMU010000037.1:0-16585 GCA_036720515.1 Sedimentibacter sp. | reverse complement strand
TACTGAATAATTCTCCATCAATCGGATTATTTACAGCAGCGTCAATATATTCTTTCTTGAGAATATCAAATTTCAAATTAATATTTAGCCCTGAATCCATAATATAAGCATTTTTATAATAAGTATCAGTATAATTTTTCTTTAAAATATCCGTTACCTGATTAACCTCTGTACTTCCCATATCCTTGGCCATAGCGGTTAATTTATTATTCAAACCACTCAAGATATTGGATTTTTGAGATGGAGTAACCTTTAAAAGACCATCTGCAGCATAAGTAATGTAAAGTAATCCTAAATATTTATGAAGTTCTGTTAAAT
This sequence comes from Sedimentibacter sp., assembly GCA_036720515.1. Taxonomy (GTDB): domain Bacteria; phylum Bacillota; class Clostridia; order Tissierellales; family Sedimentibacteraceae; genus Sedimentibacter. Next base: position 16,267 of record DAIMMU010000037.1, on the reverse strand, counting down.
GATCCTTTTGATTTTTATAAACAGTTTGCATTTGCTGATCTGCAAAATTATCGGCATCCTGTTTAATCTGCAGTATTAGACTTTGGTACTGTTGATTTAGCTTTGCCACCTGTATCACCACCACTCAACAATTGGCTTCCAATACTATCAGCTTGATTTTCTTTCTTAAGTTCAGCTATTTCATTATCTACATTATCAACAAAACTTAATTGTGCAAGTCCAGTCTTGAGCGATAATTTTCCATTAAGTTGAGAAATTATCTGTGCCATCATCAGATCATCTGTTGGAATATTAGGAGTTATCTTAATGTCAATGTCTTTCCAGTCGTAATCCTTATTTTGTTTAATCTTCAGGTATTCAAATAAGAATTTTAACCTTACCTTTATGCAATCAATAAGAGCCTGAATATTATTTGTGCATTTCTCTTCAAGTCCTATAAGACGGTTTCTTAATGCCAAGCTTGAAGTATTGGAAACTAATTTTTCATTATTATTAATATGGCTGCTTAACTGATACATTTTATCCTCAAGAGTATTTAATGTATTCTGTACAAAAGAATCATTTATTTCTTTAATTAACCATTTGGCATCCGTATTTTGCCCTGGTAAATTCATTACGCCTAATTCTTTCATCCTATCAAGTTGAGTTTTACCATTTTCATCCTTGGTTTTATCATCAAGCTTACAATTTTTAAAAACAAGGTATGCGTTACGGAAATCAGATATTTCATTCACCATATCACTTAAGTTTGTTTCATAACCATCCTGCAAACCTTTCAAAATAGCGTATAAACTTTCGTCTACAGTACCAATATTAACTATAGAAACCGGAACCTTAGAGAATATATTAATATCTACATTACTATCAGGTATTTTGGTAAATACATCACCTATGACCGTGTAATGCGCAATATCTTTATCAGTGTAAGCATCAGCATATATGGTTTTCGTTTCATCAAATTTTTTAGTAAAGAATCTAATAAATAACTGTATATTTCCAAAATCATCTTGAAGAATATAACTATCAAGTGGAGTACAAATTAAGCTATTGAATAAACCTTCAGAATCCACATAATAGAGTTCATAAGCTTTATTAAAAATTAACGCCTGCTTGCATAATTCTTTATTATGTTTTTCCCTCCAGTGCCTTAAATTTGCCCTTATATCTTCAATCACTTCTGAATTATCAGAATGGCTTGAATAAGTAACCTTGTTTCCACAGCAATAGGACGCTTCCTCATTAACAAACTTCTGGATAAAATTGCATTTAACTTTAGTATTGGCTCTTTTAGTAATCATCTTATAATTTTGCATTGCATCAGTTTTGCCGTCGTAGTACCTTTGCATATTCATATATGTTGTCAACTTCATATCGAAATCCTGTTTGCATTTTTTCAATAACTCCAAATCTATCATGTTTTCACCTCCTACAGTCCCAATTTTCTACGGTCAAAGAGCTGCACCTTTTGTATAACTTCTATATTTTCAATCCTGTTTGCAAATTCAGCCGTAATATCAGCAGCATCATCATGTTCGGTAAACTTTTGCCCTGCAAACTCCATAATCTGATTAGTAAAATCTTTATCCTCTTCAGCAAAAATAATCTGGCCTTTATTCATGACCGGAATGATTGTACTGATTTTATCATCTTTGTTTTTACGCTGCATTTCATTTATAATAGTTAAGTTTCTATATTTCAAAACATTATCTTTATTAATTTTGAGTTCCAGTTGGTTTGCATCAGCGCCATTAAAAGTATTTTTTTCAATATAAATATGAGTTATTTGTGTATATTCTTTCAAAAGTTTAATAGCATGGTCAATATATTTATCAAAATCTGTCCTGGCATTTATCTTTGCAAGTTCAGCTCTGCGCCCATATTTCAATCCTGTATCGCTTTGAGAGCCAACCAAGTAAGCACAATAATCTGATTTCCCGTTTGCAGTTGACGCGGGATCCATCAATAGCATTGTTTTAATAAAATTATGAGTTTCAATTGTTGCTCTTGACTCAGTATTAATAACTTTGAACCACTTTTCGCCGATACTATTGACATCACCCTGCACCTCCTGTTTAAATGAAGCAGGATTTTCATAATAACTTAATGCCATATCTAAACAGTTCCAAAATTCAGCCCACAGCAGTGGATACTGCATATCTTTTTCATGCTGATAATAAAATTCTTTAGCATCCTCAAGGTGATTTTCATTTTTGAAATTAAAAAGGATGCCCTTAAATTGCTTCCATAGACCAGTATTAAAGTAATGGTCAAGACCATTAATCTTTTTACCGTCCTTGTCTATGAAATCATCAATAAGAACACCCTTTTCATTCTTAAATTTCCATGTTGGCTGTTTAAGTAACCTGCTATAGAAACATTCTTTATGCTGCAATGTACCAAGTGCAATGAGTGCCGTACCCTTTTTTATTATTTTACCGTTACGGATAACAGGCTTTTGAACTGCAAACTTAACATCATCTGAGTATCTTTTCCATTTCTTCTGTCTTGCTTCATCAGTTCGTACATCATCCTCACTTTGATAATCATCTAAGATGATTAAATCCGGCCTGCAGTTATCATATTTTCTTCCTCTCATTGGGCTTGAACTTGCTATTGATTCAATAAAAGTCTTATTTATAAATTCAAGCTGTGTACTATTGCAAATATATCGTTTATCCTTATCATCAAGTAGCTTTCCGAAAGCATCTTCAATATAATTATTTTCAAGAAAAGTATTTTTAATATCTTTGATAAATTTTTCAGCAGTTGTGCCTATATCAGAACAAATTAAAGTATATTTTTTTAATCCGTATGCATGTACCCAACATACAGGACCATAATTTCCAAATGCAGATTTTCCTGTACCTCTTGGGAGAATATATCCTCTCTGATTTGCACCATTACCAATTATAGAATCTTGAATATTTCTCCAAATCTCTTTATGAACATCAGCAATGGGAGCTGCTGCATTATCAGGTTTAGGTAAAAACGTATCCTGAAGGAAATACATACAGAAAAATTCCAAAGAACGTTTACCTGCGGACCACGCAAGACCATGATAATCAAATAAATGATTTTTATATTTGTGCATCAGGTCCCGTGCTGTCTGTTCATCATATAATTGACTTAAATATTTATATAATAACTGTATATTCTGTTTTTCTTCCTGTTCATCTTGCATCATAAATCAGTCCTTTTTATCATTATGAAACCAATTACCAATAGAATTAGCTAATATGGCAAGAATAATAAATGTCATCCATGGATGCATCATACACCATTCTTTCATGTTATCACCTTGTTTAAATTATTTGGTGATAGAGAGTGGAGTCGAACCACTGCTTTCGGAGTCTTGTTATCGCGCGCTTCTCCATTGTCTACCGTTGGCATACTCTATCATATTAAAACGGTACCTGTTTTTATCAACAGATACCTTATCTATTTAGGAGGGAATACTTTCGGAATTACCTGCACTGGCAACCCCGATTTCAAAAAATTATTGTAGAAAATATGATGTCCTTCCCCGGGCTATCCGAGCTACCCTGATTTAGAATGGTACAGGGTATTATGCACACATTTCGCTAAATAAAATTTTAGCGAAATTGTTGAATGACCTTCAAAGCCTTATTTTATCTGTGTTTCAACAATTCAATGATAATCAATTTATTTTATACATTATAATTATTCATTATTTAGTTGATTATACATTACTTATACATGTTTCTATTCATTACTGTTATGATCAACTTCATCCAGTTCCTTATCAAGAATATCATCATCAATTGAAGTCTTATCTTTCTTATCAGTTACCTCAAGTTTAGTGGTTGCCTTGCCAAGTCCTCTGTCCAATAGGTCAATAGCAGCGGCAAGTTGAGTCTTTTCATATTTTCCCTCAAGTAATGCTATTAACTTATCCGCGGCAACTGGTGCAGCATGTTTTAATCTGCTTGCTGCCGCATCTAAAAAGTCTTGTTGTTGTTTGTCAAGCTCAGCCTTAAATTCTTCATTCTTCAGCCAGTCATAAATTGTACATCTATTTATTTTTAACTTTTCAGCAATATCAACCTTTGTAATACCTTTACACAATAATTCAATGCACTTAATCTGATTCTCAGTTAACATGTTAGCACCTCCATTTCTAACCCGACACTATATAAAAAAAGCACCAGTAGTTTTTATTACCAATGCTCTTAAATTTCATTTATCGTTTACCTCAATTATATCACTTATAAAGTAAAAAAAGTTCTCATGTTTTTATCATCTTTTCTATGACAACTCTATGACATGTATGACAAGTTTGCAAATATATCTCAACCATTGGCACATCTATGTTATGACAGGTATGACAGAATTTTTTACTCTTTTCTTTCTTATATATACATATATATTATATATTCTTTTATTATTATATTTATATTTAACTTTATAGAAAAAAGTTGTCATAGTTGTCATAAGTATTAAAGAATGTAGATATATCAAGGCTTTAGAACAATGACAGCTTTTAAAACTGTTTGTCATTGACTTGTCATTCCTGTCATATGGATAATGATTATTTTTATCTGTCAATTGAATTAATTCTGCTGTCGCTTATTCATTACTATTAAATAGCGACTAAAAATCAAAGCATGAAAAAAGCACCGATATAAAATCAGTGCTTAAATCCTTTTTTACTTACTATCATCATAATCCTTTTAACCTAACATGTAAATAACATCTTTTTAACACATATTTATCATACTCTACAATAAAGATTTTACACCATCTACACCAAACAATGGAACACTCAGTTCTCTAATCATTTCGTTTTTCCAACGCCTTATTGTCATTTCACTACAATTCAATTCCTCTGCTGCCTTTTCAAAACCTTCTTCTTTTAAATATACTTTATCTATTACTTCATATTTCTCAAGCTGCCCTTTTTCATTCATTTTGTTCTTTACATATTGCAATGCCATGTCTATTTGCTCTACCATTATGGCTGTTCTTATTCTGCTTCGCCTTATGGAATGAATATAAAGGTCATCATCATCCAAATCCTCAGGATCGATATTAATATCATCTTCTATATCCTTAAAACTATCTTTTGAGTCATTACTATGTTTGATAAAACTATTATAATTTTTTAATAGCAGTTCCGTGTTATGAAGCTTTTTATTCTTCGCTTCTTTTTTCTCTTTATCAGTATACCTCTTTATTGCTGCATCTGCTGCCATATTTGCTATGTCCTCCATCTTCATGAATATCCACCTCCCCGGATAAAAAGTTATTGATTTTTTTCTTTTCACTTCGTAACTGTCCCAACTTATCCCATTGTTTTTTATGCACACATTCTCTGATTTGCTTGTCTATCTCTGTAGCTCTGTCACGGTATATCTCACAAATATTAAACTTCATTTAAACACCTTCTTTGAATCCATTAAGTATTTCATCACCAGTCATTGAACTTCCTGAAACGCTTTCAAAATCATTTACTAAATCACTTAATCCTTCAATAATTTTTAAGTATTCAGGAACCCATTTTCTCAATTGTTTCTCAGTAGCTCTTTTATCATTAATGTATCTCTCAGCAGCCTTTTCTCTTTTTATAAGAGCATTGTATAATGATTTTATCTCAGTAACGGTCATTTAATCACCTCGAGCATATGAAACGCTTATCAAAATTAGCACATATCTTTTTATCTTTACATCCATAACAACCAACTTGTATATTTTGCTTAATTAATTGCCTGGTTTCAATTCTTTGCTTTCTGTATTGCGAACAATTTTCATTAAATTCATTTAATAAAAACTTAGTTTGCTTATTAATCAGCCTTTGATATTTATTCATATTTCAATCTTCTTTCCACAGTCATTCGGATTATTCTTGCATGTATGTAAACACTCTGATGCTCCATTACAAAAGTAGCAGCATTTATCTTCGGTTGAACTCTCTTGAATTTCATCTTTAGGCTCACATAATGTAAATGCTAATGCTGCAACACAACCACCAATTATCAAGCCAACGATAAAAGAAATCATGAGTTATCACCTCTATTACGTGTTTTCTTTGAATTGCGAACATAAAAATACCGCAAAATTCATTTCTGAATATTGTGGTATTTTAGATTTTTTAATTTGTTTTATTGGTTTGCCATATTAAGAATAATGGAAACATCTCAATATTTTACTGTTGTGCTGCTTAATAAAGAATATTATGATATATTCACTCAAAATCAAAGCCTGTGCGTCAATTATTCTTCAATATAAAGATTTTAAACAAATTTTTATTTGTCATTCAGTTCGGGTAAACGTACAAATATATAGTGCTTTGCATATTCAGAACCAGTATTATAGAATCCGAATGATTCGTATAATTTCATTGCATTTTTGTTCCTCTTGTAGCATTCAAGCATTATAGGCAAGCTATCTCCTCCAGGATAATCTTTTATTTTATTTAGGGCAAGATTCAATGCTTCTCGGCCTATCCCCCTGTGTTGAAAATGCTTATCTATAAGAAATCCCCAAAGTCTGTATACATATTTATTTTGCTTTAGTATATCAGGTTCATTACTACCAACAGGCCCACGTCCCATTAGTATAATTCCTACTAATTCTCCATCGCTATATATTGCTGATGCAAATCCAGGATAACCAACTTGAGTTCCTGCATAGGCATATGAAAGTGTCACAACAGGTTTTTCAACAAATTTACGTTGATAGTACTTTGACTTCAATTTTATTATCTTATTAATATTTTCAAATGTAATATCTTTTAGTTCAACCATACGCTCATCCCCCATCATATAAATAATCTTTACTCCGTCATATCATACATTTGTACATTAACTTATAGAAATTATAACATATCGGTTACCATATGGCTACATTTATGGATAAATCTTAATACCGCAATATTCAGTTTTCAAAGAACACTTTTTAAATATTAATTTTCATAAATAATTCGCAATATTTTCAGACTACGAATTATTTGTCTGACATTATATAAACTTTAATTGCTTGTACTTCCATCCATAGGATTCTTGAGCTTTTGCCTCGGTTATCTTAAAACCTTTTTTATAAAAGTTTCTGCCTTTGCTCAGGTTAAGAGACCAATATTCGCATCTGTCAATTATTTCAGGTCTTACACATTTATTTAACTCAGAACATTTCTCATAAAAACCGCAGCATCCAAATTTATCATTCATTCAATCCACCTACCTTATATTCATTTTTTCTTGGTATGGTACAGGTTTCGACTGCTGATCCACAATTCCAATGCCGCTCCAATATCGATTAAAACTATTTCTTGTCTGTGTAAAGCCTTTATCCTTCAGCTTCTTTGTGAACTTGATGCTGCTTGTCTCATGTACATTATTTTCATCACACCATTTACAGTATTCTTCATATAATCCGTTAACCTTTGCTGTGTATTTTTCTCCAACAAAGCAACAATCATCAATGAACTGCTGTATAACATCCATTTCATCCTTATAATCATCAGTCGCTGCCATTACTTTTGCAGGTGTCTTAATTCCTTCTTTCTGCCATGCCAGGCATCCTTCCACAGCCCAGTTTAATATCCCGGACAACTCTGGAACTAAACATTTTTCAAAAAAATCTTCATCTTTTTCCGAATCTGTAAATGTATGTGTGAATGGAATAAGCCTTACACGCCTCCATATTCCATAATTACTGCCCTTTATTCTTGGTTTTTCATTGGTTCCAATCCATATTTTAAATTGTGGCTTTAACGGAAATTCTTCGCCATAAAGGTAACGAACTGGAATTGTATCACCACCAGTAAGCGATTTCATAAGACTTTCATCAAATGTTTGTCCCTCATTTAACTCTGAAGCTACAACAAACCGTTTCCCCTGAAGCTTTGCTAAGTCCCCTCTGGCACCATCATCATTGTAATGGGTCATTAACGATGATCCTTTTAAACTGTCAGCATAATCTCCTGTTATCATTCTTATTGCATTTAGAAAAGTACTCTTGCCATTTGCGCCATTACCATATAACATGTAAAAACATTGTTCATCTATGGATCCGGTTAAACTATACCCGATACTTTTCTGAACGTATTCAATAAGTTCTTTATCTCCTTCAAAAATTGTTTCAAGGAATTTTGTCCAATTTTCGCATTTGGCTTCTGGATCGTAATCAATATTTACGAGCTTTGTAATGTAATCAAATCTGTTATGTTCTTTTAGTTTTCCAGTTTTTAAATCTAGTTCGCCATTTTTTAGATTCAAAATGAATAAATCATTATTTGTTTCTTGCATAATTGCTTCTGGCTGGCTCTTAACTTGATTAACCATTGCTTTAATTTTTGCATCATTTTCGCTGCGCAAAACGAATGATTTTATTGATTTTTTCTGATTCTCTAAATCCTTATCCCCACACGTTATTATTGCCTCTCCCTCTTGCTGTAACTGGCGTATAACGTTTTTTGCAAGCTTATAAATTCGGTCGCAATTATCTTCTCCCCATTTTTTATTATCCCAAATAAAAAATTTTTGACGGATATGTGAAAACCTAATGTTCATGCCGTATACAGCTATCAACCTTTCAGCATTTCCAACGTCAGAAAAATTATAATTAGTTAACATAATATTGCGCTTTTGCTCTGTTTTATGCGCTTGATTTTTTATATTTTCAGTATTTTTTATTATGCTTTCCAACTCTTCTTTTGTATGCCCCTGCTCTAACCAATCAGAAATATCATTTTTTTCGGGGACAGAAAGATCAATACGTTTTAAACTGCTGACAATATTAATTAAATTATTTCGTACACTATCCATGTGTGCATGCCCCGGATTATCATTATCCGGAATAATAATCACATTGGCATCTTTAAAATATTTATTATATTCCTCATGCCATTTAGATTTTTGTTTACTTCGTGATGCACCGTCAAAATTACAAGTTGCTACAAATCCTAACTTTACAAGGTTATCAACATCTTTTTCTCCTTCAACTATAAATACTGGCTGTTTGTCCTTAACAGCCTGGATAAGTTCCGGGAGCCTGTAAAGAACAGGAGCTGTCCCCGGAAACTCCTTTGTTTCAACTCCCTTCCTTTCTTTTTTGCTCCAGTTATCGCTACCAGAATAAGTTTCATAATAAGTGCCAGCTTCAAGGCCCCAAACTGTATGGCCATCAATAGCCCTTCTTTGAGTAAAATTCTTTGGTCTTTTAGGTGTTGCATATCTTATCTTCTCAAATAGGACCTTTCCTGCTTCATCCTTATACTCATATATAGCCTTAATATCCATACTGCTTTTCTTAGCTGATGTAATTGCCTGCTTATCAAATAAATCGCTTACCTTGAGTCCCACAGCTTCAAGAACGTCTCTTGTTTCGCATCCAGCGTGACAATATATAAGTGTTTTATGCCCCTTGCTGTCATATGAAATACTCAAACTTGCTTCCTTATCGCTATGAGCAGGGCATACAGCCTTGCATGTATCTTGTGTCTGCTGTTTTATTGTGAAGTGTGATTTTATTTCTTCATAATTCAATATTCTCAACTCCCGTCAGTTCTTAAGGAATTGGTATAAGTTATAACGTAACGTGTAATATATCCTGTTTCCACTATATTTTTTATCAGTAAATATTGTTGTAAATCCATAACGGCTCTCAAACGTTAACAAGCTACCAAGCAATGCTTTAGGGTCATACTCTGACCTGTATTGATGATTAATAATATTTGCATATCCGTTTGCGTCCTCAACAAGTAAAAATATCTTTGTGCCTGCTCCCTGTGCTCTTATAAATTCGCTTTCAAATCTCAGACGGTCCTTAAAACTGCTTGCAAGTTCATCAATGCTGTTTTTCTTTTCTATCGTTACAGGAAAATAACAATCTCTGTTTAGACCAAGTTCTCTATTTGCTGTGAGCTTTACTGAATAATCTCCTGCATCAAGCTTTTTAACTTCATATTTTACTTTTTTCTTTGTGAAATAATCTAAGATGTGTTGGTTCTGCTGCTCTCTTGTATCAACAATAATTTCAAGATTCTCTGTTAAGAGCTTTTTTATCTCTGCATCCGAGAATTTATATTTTAGGTCCATGAAATCACCTCTGTCATGCAAAATTGATATAAAAGCGGGCTTTGTATCCCGCTTTACTTTTTGACTATCCTTTTCTTTAGTTCTTCATTTAATCCAAGCTCAATCCTTGCTTTTTTAAATGCCTCATCAACGCTGCAGCTATCTCTGAAATATATCTCAACAACTTTATTTATAATCTCTTTGTTATCCATTTGAGCACCTTTTAAAATGGAATGTCATCCGGGTTATCAACTGGAGTAAAGTCAACATCACCGACTTTTTCTGTACCTTGTTTCTTTTCATTATTTGCAGGCTGCTGATTTCCTTTTTTTGATTCAAGGAACTGAACATTATCCGCTATAACTTCTGTTGTATATACTTTCTGCCCATCTTTATCATAGGAACCTGTTTTGATGCTTCCTGAAACTGCAATGAGATTTCCTTTTGTAACGTAATTTGCAACATTCTCAGCAGCTTTTCTAAATACACGTACCGGAATAAAATCTGCTTCTCTCTTGCCGCTTTGATTAGTATAATTTCTATCAACTGCAATCGTAAAAGATGTAATTGCAATTCCATTTGTTGAAAACTTTAATTCAGGGTCCTTTGTCGGTCTGCCTATTAAAACAACTTTATTTAAACTCATGCTTTTGTCTCCTTTGGTTGGTATCTCTCAAGACCTCTGTATGTTCTTGCATATTCATCACGCGTTAATGCCTTGACCTCCGTCTTCTTGAAGTTTTTCATTATGGTATCTTTTATACCTTTTGATGAAACGCCTTTAGATTCACCAAGTTTAAATAAATCCTGAACTTCTTTATCTGTTATGCCCTCAGTATTATCAAGTTTATTTTGAAAGGCATCAGGGTCATCTTTATCAGTAGCAATATTGAAAAATTTAAGAAGGAAATATTTCTCTGCGTATGTTAATGCTTTGCCGACTCCTTTTTCTCCTGCTATATCAACGCCTTGTCCATACCACGGACATTCAATTGTTTCATCAGGTTTTTCAGCATTTATCCATACATAGGACATATTGAGTTCTGTAAAATAGGTTGTTGTATGCTTTGTATTACCGTATTTATCTTTTTTCTCGACCATATCACCTGTAACTTTTTCACCCGTTACTTTCGGTATAAGTAACAATTTTTGTTTGTCCATTTCCTCTCTTACTTTAGAAAGGACCTGCGAACTGCTGACATATTTGTATTGTTCTCCTGATTCTATTTTTTGAAGATATGGGACTTTCTTTCGTACTTCAATAAGTTTTTCATATATGTTCACTTCTTGTCAGCCTCCTTGAGCTTTCTGCCGTAATCGCAATAATCAGCAACTATACAATAACCTTTGCATTTTCTGCCGTCCCAGTTTTCCAAGTCTGAACATCTTTCCGGAAGAATTTTTTCATTCAAAGCCTTTAACAATGCGGTACTCTTGGTTTTGAAATAGCTCTTAACTTCATCATCCGGTAGTTTTTTAATTGAAATGAGATATACATTTTCTTTTATGCCTCTGTTTGCCGCGCTGAATGTTCCTCCATCCCTCACAATTGCTTCAATATACATTTGCTTGACAGGGAAGCCTGCGGCCTCAACAAATGTTCTGTAATGGTTTAATTGCAACTCTGCTTCCCACATATCAGGTGTTCCTTGTATAATTTCCTTTTTAGTTTTCTCTTGACCTTTTCTTGTACCACTTTTAAAATATTCACCAGTTCCGACCTCTATTTGCTTATATCCTAATGCTTTCATTACCTTGTAACTTCCCCAGGTTTTATAATCATAAAGAGTTTTGCTCTCTGGATCGTAGAAATCTAATTTTCCTGATGCAAATTCATCATGCAGCCTTTTTTCCCCGAGTTCTCCATCCGCAACATATTGTTCAACCAAGCCATGACCTTTAGTACCCAAAATTCTAAACATCTGATCCCGCGGATCTTCAATCAAATCATCATGGGTGATCTCCAAATATGCCTCTCTTGTGCCTTTTAAAAGCTGTGTTGTTGATGGTGTACCTGTCCAAGGTCTTTGCTCTGCAATTGCTCTTAATGTAGGGAGGGAAAGACAACGTTTCCCCATCCTACAGAATTTTAAACAATCTGATATTTTACATAATCCTTCATCAGGGCATTTAAAACGATTAATCATGCATATCCCTCTTTTCAAACTTTGCTTTTAATGCTTCATATTCCTCTTGCTGTCTTGTTTCGCTTTTGGCTTTTAGGTCTAATTTATCTATACTATTTATTTGCTCAAGGTTTATAAGTTCGCCTTCTCTTAAACTATAATCATAAGCCCATATCTCAATATTGGAACTATCAGTACCGTCAATAGTAACGTCAACAGCCCTGCGTGTTTTGCTATTTTTAACCCAGTTAATAAGCTTTTGCAGTCTGTCTTCTGATTGCGGCATTTGATTCTGAGCTTTTGTTCTTTGGATTGTTCTGTTAATTTTTGATTGTTCCACTTGACTATTCCCCCATTTCCTTATATATTTGAATTGATGATATTTTTATTTGGACCTTTTTATAAGGTCTTTTTTTGTTGTGTGTGATATGCACTCCCATTAGGTTCAATGCTTTATTGACTGTGCAATCTTCTTTCATTATTGCTACTGCTAATGCCATCCAGTTCTCTTTCAATTATTAATCCTCCTCTTCTTTTACAATTTGTGCATATTTTCCGTCCGTAATTACAAGAGCTACACCAACTTCATGTATTGATTCAGCGCTTTCCAATGTTAACCAATCAGCAATTTCATACTTTTTGCTCATATGTTTTTCACCTTCTTTCATTATTGTTTTTACTCTACCTGTCCCCTTGCTCTTTATAAGCATGTAATCTCCATTATCCCCAACAACCAGCCAATTCTTAGGAATGAGATGCAACTTCTTAAGCATCTTCTTTTGTTTAAGCGTTGGGTTCTTACCGTGTTTCAATCTTGTACCTCCTTTCTATGCAGCCTTATATTTTATTGTCATTTCTTTTATGATTGCAACATAACCTTCAATTAACTTTTTATCATCAGCAATTACATCCAACACAGTGAGCTTATCTCTCCTTGACTTGCACACGCCCTCATCAGCCATTCTCCTACGCTTATTTGTAAGCCTCGTCATGACATCAACCCCAAACCTTTCATTAAGTAACTTGTAACTTTCTTCTCTTATAACCTTTATATGGTCATATCCTCCAGCATTTAAGGCTATTGCATTTATAAGCTTGGTTGTATCTGCCCTCCAAGAGTTAGGGTTAAGGGTTATTACATCCCGCATATTCTGTATTTCCTGCTTATTATTAGTGTTCAATTTCTTTACTTCCTCAAGCTGTAATCTAATTGCTTTCATTTCCTGCAAACTCTGAATAAGTACATCTTCCATGCAGGCAGGCTTTTGATTAGCTCTAAAATAGTTGTTAACAAGTTCCCTTTGAACTTTCCAAGCTAAATCATCTGTAAGAGATTTCACTAACATAAGATAGCCACTTTCGGTTATTAAATAACTTCCTGCATTATTAATTTCAGATGTACGAATTTCGTACGTCTCAACATCTATGGGTTTAACAAAGAAATAATCAATTCCCTCAATAAAATGAATTTTATTTGAATTAAAATTTCTTTTCGCCGTTCCTTCTGCTCTCTCATGTACAGTATCAATGTCTTTAAAAGTAACAACACGCTGTTTCTTGAACTCTTTTACTTGTAAATCTTGATTGTTGATTTTTACTAAATTATTCATCCAACATCCCTCCTTAACTTGCTGGTGTTATTTTTAATAATTCGTTTTTAATAAGGTCCATACATTTGTCCCTTTCTTGTAGTTTGGCTTTTAGTTCACCAATGGTTTTTTCTAATTTAATTTCTCTTTCACTTTTTGTTCCATTGATTGAATTAGAATATTGATCGATATGTGCCTGACTAAATCTAAGCTCTGTTCCGACTTTAAAACAATTTAATTTCCCCCTTGCCACCTCCCTTTTTATTGTTGCAGGATTGACTTTAAACATCTGTGCGACTTCTTTGACTGTATAATACATAATTTATATTCCTCCTTTACTTGTATTTACGTCATTTTTAAGCAAAAAATTAAGGTCTAAGTCAAGTACATTTGATATGGCTATCAAACTTCTTACGCTTGGAGCGTATCGACCAGTTTCAAGATCAGATATATAACTCCTTGATAGCTTAGCCTTCTTGGCTAGCTCAAACTGTGTAATCCCTAATTTTTTTCTTTCTGTGCTAATAGTTTGTCCGATAAATTTCTTTTGCACTTTTCCCATGTTTTCTCATCTCCTTTACTGATATTGTATTGCTATCCCGTCAATATGTAAAATCATAATTAATTTTAAATTAGCTTATTTATTTAAAATAGCTCTCATTTGCTTGCTTTTCCGTCGAATTGTTTGTCTTCACGTCATTTTATGCGAATTATTGTGCTTGTAATTCCGTACTTAAATGCTATAATTAGATTGTAGTCGATTATACCGACATGGAGGATTTAAAAATGGATATAGGAAAAAGAATTAAATTTTATAGGAACAATGCCGGCTTAACTCAAGAGGAACTTGCAAACAAGGCTTGTATGTCAAGAAGTTATTTAGCGGATGTAGAAAGAAATCGATATAATCCCAGTTTAGATACTCTTGATAAAATAATTTCAGCTTTAAATATAACTAAATCCGAGTTCTACAAAGATGAAGAATGCACTTCTACTGCAAAAGAAACTTCTGAAGAATATGATGACCTCCCTGATGAGGATAAACTTTTGCTTGAAAAAATTAAATCTTTATCGAAGGAAGATGCTCAAAAAATTTTAGATATTATAGCTATATTTGAAAGTAAAAATTAATCTTTAAATATAACTAATAGCTTAGAAAGGGGGGTGAATTCTAATGTCTATTCAAGAACATGAAGACGGCTATTATGTAGAGGCTTATCTTGGTAAAGACCCATTAACCAACGAACAAATACGCAAATACAAATTGTTTTCTCCAAAAAATCGTAAGTCATTAAAGCAAGCGAAAACATGGGAAATCGAAATATTAAATGATTATAAAAACGGAGAACTGGACTTAAATGGTGATATGAAACTATCTAAATACCTCGAGTATTGGTTTGAAACATATGTTGAAACTAATTGTGCATATCAAACTCAAAAACGTTATAGGACGCTTTGTAACTGTATTGAATCTCATATAGGGTATTTGCCTTTGGAAAAAGTAAAAGTACCCGTTATAGAGCGATTTTACGCAGATTTAAAGAAAGAAACTATTACTCTTAAAGATGGTACAAAGAAAAGACGCTATAAAGATGGAACAATACTAAAAACTCATAAAGTGTTGAAACAAGCACTTAATAAAGCAGTCGCTTGGGATATGATAGCTAAAAACCCAGCAGCTTATGTTAAACCGCCTGAGGATGACAAGAGAGAAATAAATACATGGAGTATTGAAGAAGCTGAAGCCTTTTTAGAAAAAATAAAAGATAGTAAGCTATATCTTCCAGTATTTATCGCCTTTCACACAGGATTAAGAGAAGGAGAGATATGTGCATTAAGATGGTCGGATATTAATTTAAAAGAAGGGTATCTAAAAGTTAACCATAACATGGTACAAGAGGGCAAAAAATTAGTTTTAGAAGACCCTAAAACAGATGCAAGTAAAGATACCGTTGCCATGACTAAAGAACTTACAGAAAAATTAAAAGAAGTTCAGAAGGCTCAAGAAAAAATGTCAGATACTAATAAAGGTGAAAATGTAATTAGCTTTAAAAAAGAAAACACATTTGACTATGTATGTTCGTGGGATGATGGCAGACCTTTAAGACCATTATATGTTACTAAAACATTTACTAAATATGTTAAACGATATGGATTCAAAAAAATTACCTTTCATGGATTGCGTCATAGTCATGCGACTATATTATTCGCTAATGGGGCAAGCAGTCATGAAATTTCTAAAAGGTTAAGACATAGTAGAGTATCTACTACAGATGATATATATATCCATGTAAATCAAGAAATAAAAAAATCTACTGCTGATATATTTAGTAAAGCAGTAGATCAAGTCAAATAAAAAATATTAGATATTTTTAATAATCTCCTCGCTGCCATGAGAAGATTATTTTTTTACTGTCCGTGTCATTAGTTCATATAAAGTTCGTACAGAGTTCGTATGAACGGGTTTATTTTCAATTTAAATACTTAGTAAAAATGCTGCAAACCATTGAGTTTACAG
>DAIMMU010000036.1:14084-16634 GCA_036720515.1 Sedimentibacter sp. | reverse complement strand
TGTTTTGTACTTCGTTAAGCCAATTCATATTCCTCTCCTCTGATAGATAAACCAACAGCTCCACATGATGCTCATGATCCACTCCTTATCTGTGAGATGTTTTCTTCCGTCAAATCAATATACTTGATTTGAATTTCCGAGGCGTTTCCAATGTACGCGTTGATCCAATCATTGTATTCAGATGCATCTACCGGGTGAGTATTGTCATATTGTCCATCTTCCATTATATAGTAAACAAACCCTGTCCCGCTTTTATCTATATCACTTGGAAACGGATTGTTTTGATTGTCTGTTTTTAAGTAATAGTTTTTGTCCCATGCGTCCACCATACCGATTAATACATAGCTGTCAGTTTCCGGTGCATATTGATATAGGCTATACGGCCAAAAGTCACCGGCAAATGTATGGTTATTTTTCCATTTCGCACTGATGATTCCGTTATCATAAAACGTCAGTAAAGTGGATTCACGAAGTTCCGTTTGCAGTTTTTTTGTCTTTGCGTCGTAGCCAAGTACAAATCCTGCCCATCCGCCTTCAGATGTAGTGGTGTAAAACAGAAGCAGTTCTTCTCTCCCGTCGTTATCCACATCACAAATATCGAATTTGTTTGCGGCCATATCATTATATTGTGTTCCTCCGTCAGTGCCGTCGGGAAGTATATGATTTTGGATCAGGTTTTCAAGCGCAGCAGTATACGCATTATAAATATCATCAAGATTATCGACAGATTTATCAGGTTCAGTCGGTACGTCTATCGTCGTTTCCGGAGCCGTTGGCGAGGCGGGAAAAGGCGGCTTATCACTATTTTCATTCATATTTAATGCCTGATTGTTGTTGCAAGCGGCAAGTATCACACATAAAGCCACAGAAAAAATGATGCCCAATATTTTTTTCATTTAGCAAATTCTCCTTTTCGCGCAGAAGGTTATATAATTAAATATGTACAATAAATTTCTATTTGTCTGCACACTTTATAAAATATCCTACTTTCCACTATTTAATTTTCGAGGATATGTCTATACATATGCGTTTATGAAATTTTACCATAATAATGTAAAGGCTTCAATACTGAAATTAACTATGATACGTCCAGCAGCCTACATTCATACTTAATAATTTATTGAAATTTTTTATAAATAGGTTAAAATAAATATTAAATACTCACAGGTGAAAGGAATATATATGATAAATAAAGGAATTATTTTTGATTTAGACGGAACTCTTTGGGATACATCGGAAGTTGTGACTGCTTCATGGAATATTGCATTAGACAGACGCGGTGATATTGATTACAAAATAACAGTTCAAGATATGCATAATTTAATGGGCTTAACTTTGGAAGAAATTGCATATGCAATATTTCCAAACATTTCAAAACGAAAAGCCATGGATATTATTAAGGAGTGCATCCGGGAAGAGGATTTGTACATACAAAAGTATGGGGGGAAACTATATCCCGAATTGGAAAAAACATTAAAAGAATTATCTTTAAAGTATGATTTGTTCATTGTAAGTAATTGCCAAACTGGTTATATTGAAAACTTTTTAAAATATCATAATCTTGGAAAGTACTTTTTAGATTTTGAATGCGCAGGCAGGACAAAAAAGCAAAAAGGCGAAAACATTAAATTAGTTATTGAAAGAAACAATTTGGATAAAGCAGTATATATAGGCGACACGCAGTGGGACTATTATGCAACTGAATTTGCAGGTATACCATTTATTCATGCTAAATACGGCTTTGGAAAAGTAAATGAAGAAACTTATTTTATTAATGAAATTTCAGAATTGACGCTTTTAATTTCAAAATTATTATAGTTTTAATATAAATAAAAACCATCTGAAACAATAGAAAACATTCATAGGGATATGACGCGAATCCATGACAAGCATGGTACATAAAGAGCAATCTCCATTTGATAATCTCCTGTGCGATTGCTCCTAATGTCAAATAGTCCTAAGTTTTCATTATTGTTAAGGAGCGGACATCACCCATGGCAATTCAATATTAGAAATAGCAAAGATAAAATTCAAAAAAATTATTTTATTGTTAATCTTATGAAACCGAATGATATGACAGATAAAGACAAAGTATTATTAAATCATTTTTAATCGTTATTGACTATTACAAAAAATAGAAGTAAGGTTTTATAGGGGTGTGATTATGGGAGACTGTACGAAAGGCTCAAATGAGATTAGAATTAAGAAGATTATCAGAAACCTAAAAACGGAAGAAACAAGAATGATAAGCGGTCTGTTAGGAATAGACACGGTATCGTTTCCTTTGATCTGGAACCAATACTTTGAATTAAAAAAGCCGTATAAAGGTAAAGCAAAATATAATCTTGATGAATTAATAAAGATGGATAAGATTGAATTTCAACAGGTAATTAATGATTATTTCAACTCTATCTTAAAAAATATTTATAAAGAAGAAGTTATAAATGAATTATATCCAATTTTTAATCTACCGGAAAATTCTGATATTGATACTGTAAAAAAGCGTTTCAGGGAATTGGCGAAAAAAATGCATCCTGATACCGGTGGAAC
>DAIMMU010000036.1:3915-13984 GCA_036720515.1 Sedimentibacter sp. | reverse complement strand
GTCTTGCCCTTTTCGAGTATATGCTCGAAATCATCGTTTATTGTGCACCTAAGGTTTTTTTGACCTTCCACAAAAAACATTTCAATTACTTTCTTTATATGTTGTTTTGTTAAATCATCCGTATTTTTATATGTTTTAATCATCGCATCCGCAGCATTCAGTTTTTCTTTGGTTAATTCGCCGATTGTTTTAGCCCCGGTAGCTTCAATTATATAGAAAATGGCATTTACAAACTGCTCTCTTTCATTCAATGATATACGGCTAAGCCATGCCCTCAAAGTATTATTTAATATAAGGCTGTTTTTTGCTAATCCATCCTCATAAACAAATTGAATGCCCTTAACTTCCCAAGAAAAGGCATCATGCTGCATTATGCCTGTTTCATCGCTGCTTACTACTCTATATTCTTCTTGATGCTCTAAAAGCATTCCGATAACAGAGGATTTCGGTACAAATGTAGTAATCTTATTTATGATTTTCTGATACTCCTCACTTTGAACTATATTATCTAAAAAGCCGGGACCATCATTATTAAATACACCGATTATTCGTTCCTGTATACTTTCAACAGAATGAACAGCTGCATAAACAGCCAAATTACCACCCTTTGAATGGCCTCCAAAATAGAATTCCCCCGAAAGCTTTGAACAATTCTTGTTAACATATAGTACTGCCTGCTTCTGTGCTTGAACTTCGTCCATAAAGCTCATATGAAAGTCCTCTTGCCAACCAATAATAGTGTCATCCGTACCTCTAAAAGCTATAAAATGAAGATTCTTATCGATGGAAAATATTACTGCTGAAAACTGCTCTGACTGCTCATAGTCAGTTTGTTTTTCATAACACGATAAATAAACATCGCTGTAACGACCTGAGCCGGCAGCCTTTTCAAGAAGCTCCGGAACCCGCCTTAAAAGTTTATTATGGTCAACGGACGGAATTTTGTCCGCGGTTTTTTTATATAGTTCTGCTGCTTTTGATAAAGATATAGAATACTCGATGCCTTTTGGAACAATATTATCAAATTCCAAGTAAGACAGTACAGAAAATATCAAGTTATCAACCTCATTGAAACCATCTGTCTCAAAACTTATATCCCCGCGCCAATCAATATAATCTAATATATTTTGCATAACTCCTCCGCAAAAACAGCAGAACCTCAAATTGGTTCTGCTGCAACATTTTTACCCTATCAGGCGAAGCTTCTAAATTATATTTCATTCATCAGTTTTTCAAAATAAGCAACATGATCCTTTTCTTCGCCAATTATTACAGCCATAATTTTCTTAGCTTCTTCATCATTTATACCATCGTACAATTTAGTATAAATTTCAACTGTTCGAACTTCTGTGTCATAAGCATTTTTAACCGCAGTTTTTAAATCTACAAAAGCATTCTTATATTCTTCTTCTTTTTTGTAAACTTGATTTTCAATTAATGATTTTAGATAACCTGAAACCTCATCATCATAAAGATATTCTGCTGCATCTTCATTTTTAGCTTCTAATTCCTTATGTAATTTCGAAAACTTTTCTTTATGTATAAATTCCTGTTTTTCAGCTGATAATAAAAATTCCTTCAACTTACCCGAAGTATTTTTTGCTCCATTTTTGTAGAACTTATATCCTTCGTCCTCCATAAGCATTGCTATCTTAAGCATTTCAAGCGCGCTGAAACTATTTGCCATTTTTGATATCCTCCTAACAATATAGTCTAACTTACCTTAATATACTCCAAATTTCTATAATTTGCAACATCCAACCGTTAAAATTCTGTTCCGAATGTTCCGAAAGGCAAATAATATTTTTCTTATAATTTTATTGTTTTCTAAACACGTGCTCCTTTAATGCTTTAAGGGCTTCTTTATAACGTGTTGACTTTAAACCCGGAAATGCATTCAGTAAACGCTTTTGTCCAAATATACTCGATTCAAGGAGTTCCTTATTTTCCTTTTTCAGTTCGGCAAGTGCCTGCTCACTGCGTGCCAAAACTTCTTTTGTAATTTGTCTTCTTGAAGCAATTTCTGATTCTAAAAGCTTTTTAGTATAATCAATTTTTTCCTCAATTATTTCTTTCTTTTGATACATTTTATCCTCAACTTCTTCTTTCTTTTCTGCTAAAATAATGGCACCGGCAGCCAAATTTTCTCCAATCTCATCTGAAGATTTCTTAATCATTGCGGATAATTCTTCTATATGCTTTAATTTTTTATTGAGTTTAAAAATTGTATTGACTGTTGCAAATAAATCAACCAATAAAACAATTGATGTAATTGCCAAGAAAACTACTGCGGCAGTATCCGGAATTATATATACAAGCCCTGATATCATAGGATGTATTTTATCAACAACTATAAGGCATGCAATTCCCCACATCAATGAAAAAAGGGGACAAATATACCCGCCAATGTTAAATGGCTTGTCCGAATAATCCCACCATTTATGATTGAACATTTTTTCAAGTACAAATCCTGTAAGAAGCTCAAGTAAGCTTGTTATAAAAATCGAACCAACAAACAGTAAAAACAAATTATTTTTAACCGGCATTAAAAATTTGACAACTGCAATTATCCCAAATCCGTAAATCGGACATAAAGGTCCGTTTAAAAATCCTCTGTTAACAAATTTTCCTACAGTCAGAGCCGCATAAACAACCTCTGTACACCATCCTAAAAATGCATATATAAAGAAAAATAGGTAAATTCTTATAAACATTTTTACTCCCTTCTAATAACTTTAAATATTGCAGTAATCTATAATTTCATCAAAGGTTACATCATCGAAAAAATATGTTTTATCCGGAAGCTCTCCGCTGAAAAGCAAAAGGGGGTTGCTTTCGTAATCTCCCCATGAATACCGTGACACCGTATGATTTGCAAAATCACATATTGTTTCTTCAATATTTACCGTGAAAGCATCATGAGAAAGCTCGGTCATATCCATAAGAACAAGCTGTCCTTCACTGTATGAAAAACGCATGGTGTAACCCCACCGGGACGAGCTTCCCCCATAATGGTTTATACTGAGAATACCATTTTCGATTGATACACCTTCAAGCGGGTCGCCAAAAGCACCGCCCATCCAATGTTCGAGGATAAGTGACTCGTTTCTGTTGGTAACCGCATAACTTCCGTCTGTGTTTCCGAGAATAATATAAATATGGCGCGCTCCGAATCCAAACTCCCCATTCACATATCCGGGACTGTCCTCGTTTTCTTCCACAAACTCAACCACAACGGCAAGGTCGTTATTTCCATCGCTGTTGAGGTCACCGGCAGCAGCTAAAATGACGCGGCTAATTTCGGATAGGTATACGGGGTTCTTGCAGTATTGCATAAACTCAGGCATGGTGCCGATAATTTCAGACAGATTCTGAAGCAGCAATGTTTCTGTATCCGGTATAATATCATTAGATAAATCGCTATTCTGTATTTCGATTTTTTCACCGTTTATATACAATTCGGACGAATTTGGCCAAGAACCTCTCATAGGAGCCTGCACCCTGATAAGTATGTAATCTGCTTTGACAGCATTGACCGGCTCGTCATTTGTAACATTGATTTTTACTGTTGAATCATCGACGGAAAAATTAAACCCGCCATATTGTAATTCATCGTTAGCGGGAAAATAGTATATGAACATATCCCAAGAATCCGCATCGGAATAAATGTATTGATAATACTTTTCTCCTGATGGACAAGAATCTACCCAAGCTTTAATCTTCTCTGCAACAAGTTCATCTTTCCCGTATAAAGCTGCTTTGTATCCGTTTGCAGTTACCTCATAATATTTGACTGTTGCTTCACTGTACTTAGTGGTGCTTAAATTGTCAGGCTCTTCCACACTACTTTTACAGCCATTTACACAAAACATCAGGCAAAAACACATAAAAATAATAATAGCATTTTTCATTGATATTTTCTCCTTACAGCTTTCCGACTTTTACGGCAATTCCTTGCATCCTTGTCACACCCGACCGCCGACATTCGGAGTAATCCACGAAAAGTATACCACACCCGCACAAGCTACGCAACAAAACTATCGCCCTTAAGGTCGTGAGGATATCACATTATTAAAAGGGTTCCTACTGAAAATAACACCTTTCAAATGATGGTCAAATAATCAGAGGCTCCGCCGTTGACATCATTTTACAACCATCGTATAATGTTGTTAAAGTTTTAAATAATCCCGCAAGATAAGGTGTAAGAATAATATACAACTGTTTTTGGTTGAACATCCCGAATGGTTTGGAATACCGTAATCTAAGCAAAAATGTATTAATGAATGCAGTAAATTACCGGCGCATTTAGGAGATTTCAATGATTGAATTAGGTCACGCTATATCCTATTACTTTAATAAAGAGGAAGGATTGTACAAGGTTCTTCCTGCAAGCTATGATGAAGCAATGGCAGTTGTTATAGAATATATTGCACCTAAAATAATACTTGATGAAAATATACAGGGAAAATTAAGAGATATTCAAGTATTAGAATATACAAGGTGTACAATCAGTTCCTTATTTGAATTTGAATTATGGGAAAACCCTAAAAACGCTGAAAATTTATATATCAAGCATTATAGTAAGTTAGGATTTAAAATTAATAATCCGTCTATCTGGGCTGCAGATAGCTTTAGAAGCATTGATCCTGTCTATATACATAATTATGTTATTGGAGATATATTGGCAAAACAATTATATGAATATCTTTTGCAGAATTTCGCTTATAATTACAAGGAATGGGGAAAGTGGCTCATAGAAAAAATATATATCGATGGAAGAAGAAGAGCGTTTAAAGAAAAATTAGAAATAATGGGGTTCATGAATCCCATAAAACTATAAAAAACAGGGGGAAATAGTGAGAATTCAAAAAGATAATATTGTAATCAGAAGTGCAACCATTGATGATGCTATTCAATTAAATACGTGGTGGAATGATGGAAAAGTTATGGAACATGCCGGCTTCCCTAACGGTTTAGGAGAGACAATAGAAGACACTATTGATAATATCAAAAATAGGAAAGATAAATTAAACCAACTATGTATCATAGAAATAGATGGTAAGCCGGTAGGAGAATTGAGTTATAGAATTAAAGCTGATAAGGCATATCCCGGTTGGAAGATATGTGACTTCAATTATCAAAATCAAGGATATGGTACTAAAATTATCATGATACTATTGGAATTTCTTTTTACGGACGGAGATATTAATTCCACGTTTTCCGTAAATAAAATCATTTTGGATACAATGCTTGAAAATAAAAGAGCTCAGCATGTCTATGAAGCGAAAATTGGAGCAAAGAAAATTGGCTTACGAGAAAACACATGGCAAGACCAAGTAGGAAATTGGCGAAGTGCTGTTGATTATGAAATTACCAGAGAAGCTTTTTTTGATTTGTTTACAAATTATCAAGCTGAAAACCTGAACATTATTAATAGCAATAACCCTATTACATAAGGCATACATGAAAAAAGTGTTTGTGAAAGGTGATTAAAAAGATGGAAATAAAAGAAATATTTGAAAAGATGCAAAAAAAGGAAATATCGAAAAGTATCTTGGATAAACTTCCCGAATGGTTTGGGATATTAGAATCTAAAATAGAATATATTAATGAAAGCAGTAACTTACCTTTCTTTATAGCAATTAAGGAATCAAAAATAGTAGGTTTCATTTCAATAAAAGAAAACAATCAATATACTTCGGAAATTTATGTTATGGGAGTTCTCCCAGATTTTCATAAACAAGGAATCGGCAGAGCTTTATTTAACAGTGTTTTAATATGGACTAAAGAGCATGGATATGAATTCTTGCAGGTAAAGACTCTTGATGAATCTCAGCCTGATCTTAATTACGCAGCTACAAGGAAATTTTATTCAGCAGTTGGATTTAAACCGTTAGAATGTATTCCGGAATTATGGGGAAAAGAAAATCCTTGCCTTATAATGATTCAGCATATTAATAATAACTAATTGTGCATAGTTAATGAAGAATACGTATTTTGTAGAAAAATATTATTGTATAACAGGAGGAATAAATTATGGACTTATTGTTCAAACATCCAAATATGGAGGCAGTAAAGAAAAGACAAGATATTATATATAAAGAAAGCAATGGAATGCTTTTGAAATTAGATGTTTATTATTCAGATAATATTAATTTTTCATGCGTTCCTACTGTTATTTTAGTACATGGCAGTGCCCCGATTGAAAGCATTAAAGATATTAAGCTTTTTCAATCGTGGGGAAAAGTTTTAGCTGCATGCGGGTTTAATACGGTTGTATTTAATTGGCGTCCGGAAGAAAATCCGGAGGATATTAAAGACCTTATTTATTTTCTGCTTGATAATTCCGATGAATTACAATTGAGCAGTTGTAATTTAAGCATTTTTGCTTTTTCTACAGGAGTGGAAACAGGTGTTAAAAATATTATGGAAATAAACACCGGATTTATAAAAAAAATAATAGCATATTATGGGAAAATAGATTCAAGTATTGTAGAGATGATTAACAAGACATGCTTGCCAAAATTCCTAATTGCTATGGGGGCTTTAGACGATGTCTATCTTCCTGATTGCAATGATAGTTTTATTAAAGAAGCTAAAAATTTAGGATGTGATGTAGAATTCATGCTACATTCAAAAGGAGAACATGGTTTTGAAGTGTTTAATGAGGGAGAAGAAACAAATAGAATTATAGAACATACGATTAAATTTATAGGTGAATAATTTTTGAATATTCAATTGTGAGTTGAAACTTAATATTTACCATAGTGTTGATGTTGAAAGCTATATTATATTTGGTTGTGTATTTAAATCATTTGAAGTTGAATTTTATGATAATGTTATTGAATACTGAAGAAAAGGAGTAATTTAAAAATGATTTCAGAGGATAAACTCATAAAAACACTTATAAACGGCAGATATGAATGTTATGTCAGGAAAAATTCTTCATATAATCCGTATACAAAATCCGATATATATGATTGGAGTTTTAAGCTTGAGACAGATGACTTGATATTTACAGATTCATATAGGGGTTTTAATCCTTACAGCGGCGTAGAATATGTTTATGAAAAGGATAATAGTATTCCTGTTTGGTCTTGTGACTATGTAGGATATGTAAATCAGAATACTAATATTTCAGTGGAAGAAATTTATAAATTTCTGAAAGAAGCAAGGGGAAATCATATAAAGAATTGTAAAGATAATTTATTTTCAAATTATAAGTATGAAAATAGTAAGTTTAAGTATGAAACACTTTTCCAAGGTGACATATATGCATTATTGCAAATAGAAGAATTTTATTATGAAGGTTTATTGGCAGCACAACAAATAACAGCAGGCAGATTAAAACAATTCCATGAATAAGGTTCTTATGATATAATGAAATGTATTTTATTATTTAAGATTATGAAAAAAACGATTAAAATGATTAGGGAAAATGTATGGTTTATTTAAAATCTTTCATATTTACAAATGAGAATATGGAGTTCAATTTTTTCATGGGCATTCAAAGAACATGCTATGACTCATTTTATCCATTTAATACATTATCGAGGAAAGGGTTTGAAAGAATCGACTTTGAGCCCATTACGATTTTATACGGCGGAAATGGTTCGGGAAAATCAACGGCATTAAATGTTATAGCGGAAAAAACAGGAATTAAACGCGATTCCATATGCAATAAATCCAATTTCTTTTTGGATTATGTCAATATGTGTGATATGAAAATTGCCGGAGATAGTATACCGGAAAACAGCAGGATTATTACCAGTGACGATGTATTTGACTATTTACTGAATGTTCGTAACATCAATGAAGGAATTGACGAAAAAAGAGAAAAACTTTTTGATGAATTTATAAATTTGAAATATTCAAAATATCAAATTAAGTCAATAGAGGATTATGAACATCTAAAAAGAGTAAATAATTCAAGAAGCAAGACGCAATCACGTTTTGTCAGGAATGAACTTATGGATAATGTCCGGGAATATTCTAACGGCGAAAGTGCCTTCAAATATTTCACCGAAAAAATCGGAGAAAACGGTCTTTATTTGCTGGATGAGCCCGAGAACAGTCTTTCTCCAAAACGTCAAATGGAATTAATGAAATTTATAGAAGATTCTGCGCGGTTTATGGGATGTCAATTTATCATATCGACACATTCCCCATTTCTGCTTTCAATGCATGGTGCTAAGATTTATGATCTTGATGAAAATCCGGTTGATGTGAAACGTTGGACAGAATTGGAAAATGTGCGCATATTTTATGAATTTTTCAAGAGGTTTGAAGGCGAATTCTAAACCCATATCTTGTTATTTCCCTTATAGAAAAGCATACTATCTTCTACTCAATAAATTTAACTGATATCAAATCTGTCATATCAACAGATTATGTATATGATGTTTTATTAACGGCTTTTCGTGAAATTAAGATGATAAAAGTGAAAAATATCAAAAACAATAGCTTGAGAATAAATTTGCATCTTTGCAAGAAGGGGTGATTTGTCTGAAAGATGAAAATAATTATTGGAAGGAACTATATTATGAATTAAAAATTGCCACCGATATGGCTATTGACCAAATAACTATAGCAGACGGCAATGGAGTATTTACAAAAATTTATAAATCCTGTGAAGATTTTTTGGGGATTAAAGAAGAAGAAATCTTAGGTAAGTCGGGATTTGAGATGGAACAGGAAGGGGTTTTTGACGTATCTTCTACTGCAGAGGTAGTCAGAAGGAAACAAAAGGTTAGATTTGTCCAAAAAACAAAGGCTAATAAAATATTGTTAGTAACGGGCATTCCAATATTCGATGAAAAAAATAATCTGAATAAAATAATAAACATATCATATGACATAACTGAAAAAAAAGCTTTGGAAGAACAACTGAGAGAAACCGAATCAAAACTCCAATGGTACAAAAATGAAGCCTTTCTTAGATCACAAAAGAATAATTATATGGCCGCCGAAAGCGAGAACATGGTAAGGATAAATGAACTCATAGATACATTTGCATGCAAGGATATTCTTATCATGCTATTGGGTGATACCGGAGTAGGAAAGAACTATACAGCCCAATACATACATAAGATAAGCCCACGAAATAAGGAGCCGTTTATTACAATAAACTGTGGAGCCATACCTGAGCAATTATTAGAATCTGAATTATTTGGATATGAAAAAGGTTCATTTACCGGAGCATTAAATTGCGGAAAGGAAGGTTTATTTCAAGCAGTAGGAAAGGGAACCCTTTTTTTGGATGAAATCGCTGAATTGTCCCTTGGTTTGCAAGTAAAGCTTTTAACCGTATTAGATGAGAAAAAATTCAGACCGATAGGCGGAATAGAAGAGTTGGAATTAAAAGCAAGGATAATAGTTGCAACAAACAATGACTTGGCTAAATGTGTCGAAGAGGGTACATTTAGAGAGGATCTGTATTATAGAATCAATATCCTCCCCATAAAAATACCATCTCTGATGGAAAGAAAAGAGGACATCCCGGGTTTAATTGATATGTTTCTAAAGATTTACAATGAAAAATATGAAACAGAGAAAAAAATTTCAGCCAGTGCATATGAAGAGTTATTGTTGTATAGATATCCGGGTAATATCAGAGAGTTGAAGAATATTATTGAGAGGCTGGTAATACTCAGTCATGATCCGGAAATTTCATCAAATGATGTAAGCAAGGTTTTAAATAACGGTCAGACTCTCTTAGAAAGTGTGCCGAAAAATGACTTTAAAATAGTTCCGTTAAAAGAAGGTGTTGCTAATTATGAAAAGCAGTTATTACGCGCGGTAGCTAAAAAATACAAGAGTACTAGGGAACAAGCAAGAATACTTGGGGTTGATCAGTCTACAATAGTAAAAAAGCGGCAGAAATATTTATTGAACGATGAAAATAATCATCATTAGTGATGATTATTTTCATCGCTATGGATAATTAATAATGCTGAAGTCTTAAAAAAGTGCATGATTTGAGTATAAATTGGTTATTTATTAACTAACTTATACTATTTTTTTTTGGCATAAAAATTGCTTAAGTTAATTGTATATACTTTGGTATAAA
>DAIMMU010000036.1:0-3815 GCA_036720515.1 Sedimentibacter sp. | reverse complement strand
TTGATATTATAGCCGGAGCTGAACTTTTGTTATTTACAGTAATGAAAATATAATTGGTATAAATTAAAAATTATTATTCGGAGGATACATTATGAAAGAGTATTTAAATGTAGCTAATTCACCACTGTTGTGGGCGAGTGCAATACCTATTACGATATTGGTTATAGTTCAAGCAGTTATTTTTTTAAAAAGAGCCTATGCATCTGCTCATTTGGTAGATTTAACCAAAGAGGAAGCGAATAAAGCATTTAAAGTAGGTGCATTATCAGCAATTGGACCCGCAATGGGAGTATTCGTAGTAATGCTTGGTTTGATGGCGGTAATAGGCGGTCCTCTTGCATGGATGAGATTGTCAATCATCGGTGCAGCACCAACCGAACTTGCAGCAGCAAATATGGCGGCAAAAGCAATGGGAAAAGAATTAACGAGTGCGGATTATGGTTTAGTTGAATTTGCAAACGCAACCTGGGTAATGGCACTTAACGGATCTGCATGGTTATTAACTACTGCATTATTTTCACACAAGGTAGAAGGTATAACGCATAAAATTTCCGGTGGCGACCCTAAAAAGGTTCAAATTTTAATGATAGCAGCTATGTGCGGAGCATTTGGCTACATGTTTGGAAATGAATTGAAAAAGATATTAGATCCAAAAACTGCAGCATTTGCAGTCGCCGGCATAGGTGCAGCCGTTGCTATGTACTTTTTGGAGAAACTTTCTAAGAAAATTCCTAAATTAGGTGAATACAACCTTGGAATTGCAATGTTAATCGGAATGTTTTGCGCTGTAATCTTCAAAAGAATAGTTTAGTGGGAGGAAAAAATGGAAAATCAAAAATTATCATATGAGCAAAGTTTTACAAAACCGATAATCAAATACGGCAGGATTACAAACTTATTAGCTATATTTTTTAGCTTTGTGCCTTCACTTGTAGTATTATTATACTTTGGTGTATTCCCCGGAGTAGAAAATATATTATCCGGATGGGTGTTAATAGCTTCAATCTACGGAGTTTACGCCATAGTTGAGCCTATATCATATTTCCCCATCCTTGGCTTGCCCGGAACTTATATGTCATTCTTAGCCGGTAATATTGGTAACATGCGTGTTCCTTGCTCAGCCATCGCTCAGGAAGCAGTAGGCGTTACTCCTGGAACAAAAAAAGCAGAATTAGTGTCAACGATAGGTATAGTAGGCTCCATCATTACAAATATGATAGTTGTAACTATTGCGGCAGTTGGCGGCGCAGCACTTATGAACGCATTTCCGCCAATTATTGTTGAAGCATTTACATATGTATCACCGGCTATATTCGGTGCAATATTCTCATTATATGCTTCAAAGAAGTTTTCCTATGGTGCTTTTGCACTGATATTAGTTGCCATAATGCTGTTGGTTATTAAAGTATTGCCAACTTATGTAATGATACCTGTTGCAGTATTCGGAACGGTTGCTTTTGGTTTCATGACAGATGGCAAAAAAAGTTCAAAATAAAATCAATAAATTGGAGGTTGTATCTATGAAAGAAATAATAAGCAGTGTAATGGATAATGTTATTACATGGAGAAGGGATTTGCATCAAATCCCTGAAATTGGAAATGATCTTCCTAAAACAAGTGAATATGTCTGCAAACAGCTTGATAATATGGGAGTATCATATAAAAAGGGTGTAGGATTAGAACATGCAATAGTAGCTACAATTGAAGGAACAAAAAAAGGAGGGGGCAAAACATTGGCATTAAGAGCTGACATGGATGCTCTTCCAATTGTTGAAGAAACCGGTTTACCATTTGCATCTAAAAATGGTAAAATGCATGGGTGCGGACACGATGCACATACGGCTATTTTGCTTGGCACAATTAAGGTGTTAAATCAAATGAGAGATAAGTTTTCCGGGAAAGTAGTCTTTTTATTTCAACCCGGCGAAGAGTTATCTGCCGGAGCCGAACCAATGGTAAAAGCAGGATGCTTGGATGGCGTAGATGCAATAATAGGACTTCATGTTGGGAATATTGCGGGTGAAGGTACACCTGGGGTTGCATATTTAAAAATGGGCTCTTTGATGGCTTGTCTTGATAAATGGTCTATGACGGTTACGGGTATAGGTTCGCATGGTGCTTATCCGCAAAATAGTCATGACCCCGTAGTAATGCAGGCTCATATAATCACAGCTATTCAAGAGATAATAAGCCGTGAAATGAATCCGGTTGACCCCGGTGTTGTCACTGTAGGTATTGTAAACGGAGGTTCAACATACAATGTTATCCCGGGATCGGTATATTTGGAGGGTACTGCAAGAGCGGTAAGTCAAAAAACAAGAGAATATATTGCAAAGAGAATCGGTGAGATTGCCGAAAGTGTTGCAAAGGCGTTCAGGGGATCTATTGATTACAACTATACATTTGGTGCCCCTCCTGTAGTAAATAATGATGAAATCACTGCTAAGGTTTTGGAAAGTTCAAAAAAAGCTTTAGGTGAAGAAAATGTACAGCTGATGACCAACCCGGTTATGGGGGGAGAAGACTTTGCTTATTATTTGGAAAAAGTACCGGGAACATTCATATTCCTGTCTACTCCGTTAGATGTAAACGGTGTATACTACCCGCATCATAACAGTAAATTTGCTATCAATGAGCAATACTTTGACAGAGGCATTGCAATATTCGTACAATCTGCATTAGACTTTTTAAGCTAAAGAAGAAGAGGGCTATAGCCCTCTTTTACAGCTCTATCAAATCTCTGCTCGAGCCGGTCAAACTTTCATTGCCGTCTTTTGTAATCAAAATTTGATCTTCTATTCTGACTCCTCCCCAATTAGGGATGTATATTCCCGGTTCAATAGTAATTACATTGTTTACCTTTAAAACTTCATCTGATTTTGGTCCCATAAACGGAATTTCATGAACAAACATGCCTATACCATGACCTACTCCTTTGTAATGATATGGGAAATACTTTGTATTCTTTATTGCTTCAACGGATGCTTCATATACGTCCGATACAAGAGCTCCGGCTTTCATGACCTTCTTAGAATCTTCCACCATTTTCTGTTCTAATGCATAAACTTCTTTTTGTTCGGGTGTGGCTTTTCCCGCCACAACAGTCCTTGTCATATCCGAAAGATAACCATTAAATCCGCACCCGTAATCCATCAGCACGAAATCCCCATATTCTACGACCTTGTTTGATGGAATACCGTGAAGCAGCGATGTTCTCCTGCCGGAAATCAATATATTTCCATACGGCTTAGTATCTGCACCTTCCATTACCATGTAATGAGATAGTTTTGAAGCCAGCTCTTTTTCGGTAATTCCAATTCTGATATCTTTTATGATTCTGTCAAATGCCCTGTCAGCTATTTGACAAGCCACCCTCAAATTATGTATTTCTTCCGGAGTTTTTACAGCTCTAAATTCTTCAATAACCCCTGTCAATGGAATTGCTTTTGCACTTGCAGTTGAAAATTCACTATACATATTGTAATTTACAGCATCACCTTCAAAAGCAAAATTTCTGATATTTAAGCTTTTTATTATACTTTTTACAGCATCTGCAACAGATTTCCATTCTTCTCTCCAATTAATTATACGATAATGCGGGCATTCCAGCTGGGCTTGTTCCGTATACCTTGGGTCAGTTATTAAATAATTTTCCTTTTCCGTAATTAACAAGAACGCATCATCGCTTGTATACTTGCTTATATAACGTACGTTCATATTTTTTGAAACGAAAAAACCATCTATATTATGTTCCTTCATATAATCGATAAGATTTGTCAACATGTTTATCTCCTTAATCAATATTTTGTTCACTG
>DAIMMU010000250.1:0-2439 GCA_036720515.1 Sedimentibacter sp. | reverse complement strand
TTATATGATTTCGATGCAACCCGTGCCGTAATCAGTATGAGTGAACTTGGTATAACCGGTACGGAGCTTCAGGATATATTAAGGTACAAATATAAGATTCAGATGGAATTTGCAGACTTGCAGTATACTGTGGGATATGTTACCGCAACCGATGAACCTGAAGATATTGACAGACTTTTTGATGCCGTAAAGGAAATTTATATAGAGGAATCAAAAAGCAAGGAAAAAAGAGAAATTATTCAGATTGAACCATTTCCTCAGCTGCAGCATGAAAGAAAAATGAGAAAAGCATTTTATGCCGAAAATATGCTAATTGATATGGATGAAGCAATAGGCAAGACCGCGGCTGAATTTATCATACCGTATCCCCCGGGAATACCACTTGTATGCCCCGGAGAAATAATCGTTCAGGATACAATTGACTATGTTAAGGTGATGTTGGAAAATGGCATTAACGTTAACGGTGTTAACAAAAATAATCAAGTGAGAGTTGTTAAATGGAAGGAAGATTTATAGTATTGGAAGGCTCCGACGGGTCGGGCAAAAGCACCATAGCAGACAGAATAGGAAAGTATTTCAGTGAAAAAGGCTGCGATATTGAGTTTACCAGAGAGCCGGGAGGTACTTTAATCAGCGAAAAAATCAGGGAATTGATTTTGGACAGAAATAATATTGAAATGGATTACAGAACTGAAGCTTTGCTCTATGCTGCTTCAAGAGCACAGCTGATTTCCGAAAAAATAATCCCCTGGCTAAAAGCGGGAAAGGTAGTAATAAGCGAAAGATATGTTTATTCAAGTTTGGTATATCAAGGCCTTGGGAGAGGCCTTGGTATTGATGAGGTAAAAAAAATCAATGACTTCGCAACTGCCGGAATAAGGCCGGACTTAGTAATATTATTAGATATTGAACCTGAAAAGGCATTGAAGAGAAAGCTTTGTATTGATGGGGGAGATAGATTGGAAAACGAAGACATTTCTTTTCATAAAAATGTATATGAAGGATACAAAAAGCTTTCCGAATATTTTCCCGAAATAATAACCGTTGATGCCGAAAGAACAATCGACGAAATATTTGAAGAAATTAAAGGTTTATTATCAATGTAAGGAGGTTTCTTATGAAGCTGATAACCGCAATAGTGCAAAATGATGATGCAAACAAATTGATTTCAGCACTTAGAGAACATGGTTTTTCATCAACTAAAATGTCATCAACCGGAGGTTTTTTAAGCTCCGGAAATACGACTGTAATTTCAGGTATTGAAGATGACAAAATAGATGAAGCAATTGAAATTATAAGAAACATATGCAAAACCAAAAAAAAGGTTACTGCCGCCATACCTCCAAGTTCATTCAGCACTGTAGGGGGGTATTTACCGCAAACTATCGAAGTTACGGTAGGGGGAGCCGTTGTTTTTGTAACTCCGGTAGACAGATTTGAAAAAATATAAAGGGGGCAGCCATGCTTTACAGCCAGGTAGCAGGACAGGAAGAAATAAAAGCAGCTTTGATTAAATCAATCAATAATAATCAAGTGTCCCATTGTTATATATTTGAAGGACCTAAGGACATGGGCAAATTTAATTTAGCATTAATTTTTGCCCAGTCTTTATTATGCTTGAATTTTCATGATGAGCCCTGCAACTTATGCAATAGCTGCATAAAAGTAAACACTTTGAATCATCCGGATTTGCATATTATTAACGTAGATGAAAAAAGTATTAAAAGAGAAGATATTGATGATTTAATTGATTCAATATATAAGAAACCTTATGAATCAAAAAGAAAAGTTTATATAATAAAGGATGCCCACTCAATGACAGTTCAGGCTGCCAATACTTTTCTAAAAACCTTGGAGGAACCTCCGACAGACACAGTAATGATACTGTTGACCATAAATTCAAATTTACTTCTTCCTACCATCGTTTCAAGATGTCAGGAAGTTAAATTCAAAAATATCAGCAAGGAAACAATTAAATCATATTTAAAAGAATTTAATGCTGATGCGGATACTGTTGAATTAGCGGCAAATTATTCGAATGGGAATCTTAATAAAGCAATA
Source organism: Sedimentibacter sp. (assembly GCA_036720515.1). Classification (GTDB taxonomy): domain Bacteria; phylum Bacillota; class Clostridia; order Tissierellales; family Sedimentibacteraceae; genus Sedimentibacter. The sequence goes on along the minus strand of DAIMMU010000250.1, from coordinate 378 downwards.
AATATAATTAACGGTAATGATGACATTCTTCAGAGGCGTGATGAAATAATTAAAAATTTTGATAAAATTATAAATACCGATTCGGAAATTATTTATGAATTAGAAAATTACTTTGATGAACAAAAAGATTATATAGATTCAATAATAGAAATAATGATAATATGGATAAGAGATGTTATGTTTGTGAATAACAATATGGAAGAACTTGTTATAAACAAGGACTGTATCAAACTTTTAAGGCAGCATGGAAAGAATATGAAAATGGATTCGGATATTATCGAATTCATGCAAAATGTAAGCGACAATATAAAGAGCAATGTTAACTATAGATTAGCGGTAGATAATATGCTTTTAAAGATTCAGGAGGTCTTTAAATGA
>DAIMMU010000035.1:0-16960 GCA_036720515.1 Sedimentibacter sp. | reverse complement strand
ATGAGCTCACAAATGATGCTATGGCATTTATTGCAGCTCTTCCGGGAACCTGCCAGATGGGTCTCATCCATTTTTCCAGCAACGAGCCTGCAAAATCCACGATACCGTAGTTTAATAAAAATGGCATTGTTACCGAACTTACAATAATTATCCAAAAAACTGCAACTACTATGGAAGGTACGATTGTACCTCCCGTTGCCGAGCCTACAATTATACCAGGTAAGGGTATTTCCATTGTGGCACTTAATGTATAACATATTACAAAGAATGCTCCCAATAGATACAAAACAGGATGAATCATGGAATCCCCATCAAAGTAATTATGGATTTTTCCGCTTTTAGCAATATATTTCCCATAAATGCTTAAAATACCGGTAGCCGTTACAATAAATGTTACAGCCCATAATCCGAAATTACCCGTAAGCTTCATCATTGTTCCATACATAATTCCGAAAACCATATCAGTCTTGCCGTTGAATGTAACGGGAACAAAGAAAATAAGTACGGCAATGAGTGAGAAAATTATTGATTTCAAAATACCCTTTGAATGGTTTTCCTTTGATAATTCAAAGGAATCGAGTACAGTTAAGTCATTTAAATCCAAATTTTTTTGTTTTATTTCAACCGGGTTTAATATCAACTTATCCTTGTTAGTCATCTGCACTCACCCTTTCTATTTTTGCTGGTTTTTCTTTTGAAGTGCAAGTACGGATAAAAACTCAAATACTACATTTGCAGCTAAGAGTGATGTTATTTCAGCACAATCATAGGCAGGTGCAACTTCAACTATGTCAAATCCCACGAAATTAATATCCTGCAATGAGCGAATGAATGTTAACCCCTCCAATGAAGTATATCCTCCGACTTCAGGTGTGCCTGTTGCCGGTGCATATGCCGGGTCAAAAAAATCAATGTCAAAGGTTAAAAATGCCTTGTTATCTCCGACTCTTTTCTTTATTTCTTCAATAACCGCAGGGATTCCCATTTGTCTCACTTCATGGCTCGGGATGGTTCTTAGTCCGAGGCTTGCAGCCAACTTAAATTCTCCGGCGTCATAAAGGGAACCTCTCATACCTATTTGAATGGATTTGTAAGGGTCTACCAATCCCTCTTCAATTGCCCTTCTGAATGGTGTACCATGGTTATATTTTTCGCCGAATACTTCATCATTTATATCTGCATGGGAATCAAAATGAATTAAGCTTACAGGTCCATGCTTCTTTGCAATTGCCCTTAATTCTCCCAATGTTATGGAATGGTCCCCGCCAAGTGCAATCGGAAGAGCATCTGCTTCAAGTATTTTTGCCGTAAATTCTTCAATAGCCTTATAAGTCGGATGTATATATCCCGGTACAATGTTAACATCTCCCATATCGGCACCTTTAAGGTAATTTAAAATATTTACTTCGTGTATGGGGTTATTTGCTTTCATCATAACTGAAATATTTCTTATTCCCTGAGGGCCGAAACGTGCACCTCCCCGATATGAAGAAGCCGTATCGAACGGAATACCATAAATAGCGAAATCCAAACCTTCTGCACTGTTCACACGCTCCATCCTCATAAAGTTTCCTGAGTTGCAAAATCTTGGTGAAGCAAAAGCTGTTGCCGGTTGTTTAATTACTCTTTCTTCTGACATTGTAGCCTCCTGTTAATTAATTATTTTTAACATAAGTACTGCATTTTTTATGCCAAAAAAATAACAAGTAAAATCAATAGTTTTCGTAGAACTTGCAAAATCAATAAGGAGGAATAATTTCCTCCTCATATTACGTTTTTACATAATATCTGTAATTTTAAGTGCTTTTATACAAAATCGACAAGAGGAACAAATTCCCCTCGGGGAAATTATTCCTCATCAAATTCCAATCTTATATTAAGCCGCTTGAATTTTTTTCTTATTGTGCTGACATCCAAATTAAGAATTTCCGACATTTCAGCTGTGCTCTTACAGTTTCTCATAATCTCAACAAGAAGTTTTTTGTCGAATTCATCAATTATTGTTTTATAATTCTTATTACTGTAAACATTAATATCTATTGCATCAATAATATTAAACATGGGCAGCTGTATTAAATCATATTTTTCAATTAAATCTTTTTTTGATGTAACTAAAAGCCTTTCCAAAAGGTTCTCAACTTCTCTTACATTTCCTGGCCAATCATAGTTTAACAAAAGCTTAATTGCATCAGGACTTATTGTTTTATTTAAATTATATCTGTCATTAAATTCATTCAAAAAATGGTTTATCAATAAAGGCAAATCTTCTTTTCTGCTTCGAAGCGGCGGTATTGTTATGGGTATAACATTAAGTCTGTAATAAAGGTCTTCTCTGAACTCGCGTTTTTTTACCATATCAAACAGATTGCGGTTCGTCGCCGCAATTATTCTTATATTAACAGGTATTGTACTGCCTCCGCCAACCCTTGTAATTACTTTATCCTGAATGGTATTTAAAAGCTTAACCTGAAGCTTTAACGGCAGCTCACCGATTTCATCAAGAAAAAGAGTTCCTTCGTCAGCCAATTGTATTAATCCGACTTTCCCTTCTTTGTTAGCACCTGTAAACGAGCCTCTTTCATAGCCGAAAAGCTCTGATTCCAAAAGATTTTCAGGGATGGCACCGCAATTTATCTTAATGAATGGTTTATTGAACCTCATACTGTTTCTATGTATGAAATAACTTATAACACCCTTTCCGGCTCCGGATTCCCCTTCAATAAGCACCGTAGAATCAACCTTTGCAACTCTAAGAGATAAATCTATCACATTATCCATTGCTACACTATTATAAATTATATTGCAGCTTGCTGCCTTTTCCTTGGAGCTTAACAGCTGAAGTTCATTTTGATATTCCTTGTTTATTAGTCTTGCTTCCTTTAAATTTTGTTTTAAGGTATTTAATTCCGTTATATCTCTTGAATTTATAACAACTCTGTATACTTCACCGTCCTTGAAAATCGGTGTACCTGTTGCCATAATCTCTTTGCCGTTTACTTTTTGCAGCATGGATACCTGTTTTTTGTCTCTTATGACAGCCAATGCAACAGATTCCGAATAAATACCTTCTCTTACTAACTCCCCCATGTTTCTTCCGATAATATGCTCCGCTTTAACACCGTCAATCCTCTCGCAGGATTTATTGAATCTTAATGTGATGCCTTTGCCATCGGTAATATGTATACCGTCATCCGAGGAATCAAGTATTGCATTAAATTCATTCATTAAGATGTCATATGCACTCGTGCAGTCATTAAGCTTTTTATATATCAAAATGTTTTGGATATTGTCATTTTTCTTCATAGTATTTTACCCGATGAATTTTCTCCTTTATATTTTAATTTAATGCATCAATACCTATCCCTGATATTATGCTTTTAACCCAAATAACATATACATTACTGCGACTATTATTATCAAGGGTACAATGTGTTTCAATTCTTCATCCGAAGCAAAGTCTCCGGTAATCACATAAATATAGTAATTGTGAATTTGCTTGACTTCAGTAACTTCATAAATTATTATTAAGCCATATACACATCCCAAATTTATTTCGGCATAAATCTTTCGCGTTTATTATATATGGAAACATTTGCACTTTCAAGAATTTTAAAATTTAATGAGCGTTATTCTCACCGAAAAATTTCAAGATTTTAAAAAGTATAAATAGTAAGATAAAAATCTTAATACATAAAAATCCTTTCAATCTATACAATATTGTATAGATTGAAAGGATGTGACAGTATGCGCAAAAAAGGTGTGTCCTCCGTAAAGGTCGCAGCCGCATATATAGGAACCGTTGTCGGAGCCGGTTTTGCGACCGGTCAGGAGATACTTCAATTTTTCAACAGATTCGGTGCCTTAGGATTAGCAGGAATATTAACAGCAACGATAATGTTCATAGTATTCGGATATTTTATCATGGTTTTGGGTAGGAAGCTTAACTCCCGCTCACACCTCGAAATTATTAAATACTCGGGGGGTAAAAAATTAGGGGCATTAATGGATTTAGTAATAACAGTATTCTTATTTGGCTCCTTTACTGCAATGATAGCGGGAACGGGGGCGTTGTTTTCACAACAGTTCAACCTGCACCCATTGACGGGAAATATATTAATGGCTGTTCTTTCCGCTGTTACCGTATTCGCCGGAATAAACGGAGTAATCAACTCCATAAGCTTTGTGGTACCATTTCTTTTAGCGGCGGTTATTGGAACAGGTTTGTTTTCAATTATAAGCCGCACGCCCGACATAGACATTGCTGCCGCAGTCATGGGAGAAAGCAGCCTCATGACAAACTGGCTTGTGTCAGCAGTCTTGTATGTATCCTACAATATCATTATTTCCTCCGCAGTGTTAGCACCTTTAGGCTCCGAAGCACGGGACATCAAAGCTGTCAGGAACGGGGCCGTCTTGGGAGGACTTGGTTTAGGTTTGGGTGCTGTTATGGTTTACCTTGCATTATCCGGCAGCATATCGGAAATCACTGATTTAGAAGTACCGATGATTTACATTGCCGGCGGCATAAGCCGAGCCGCGCAGACAACTTATGCCGCCGTCTTGGTTGCGGAAGTTTACACAACGGCAGTAGCCTCCCTTTACGGATTTGTTTCACGAATATCCGATATTCGCCGTCATACGGTCAAAAGCAGAATTGTTACCGTGGAAATTACAATAGCGGCATTATTGGCGAGTCAGTTTGGTTTTTCTAATTTAGTGAAGTATTTGTATCCGGCGGTAGGTTACTGCGGAATTGCATTATTAATATGCTTAATTCATGCTAAATTTACTTTATAATACTCCGACCGGAGCTACATATAATTTCAATGCCATTTATATAAAATTTGGTTTAAATTAATAATTACGCGGTATCATAATATTATCAAAAGTTAATTTTACTTAAATGGGAGGTTTATAATGAATGCACAAAAATTTACACAAAAATCATTGGAAGCAATTCAACAAGCTCAAAGTATTGCGATAGAGCACGAAAATATGCAGATAGAGCAGGAGCATTTGTTGTATGCTCTGGTAAATCAAGAAGACGGTTTAATCGGTCAACTATTGACAAAAATGAATATTAACGGTAATCAATTTAAATCTAAATTAAAAAATATAATAGATAGAATACCGCGTGTATCAGGTCCGGGAAGGGAATCGGGAAAAATTTATGTTTCGCAGGATGTGGACAGAGTATTGGCTGATGCAGAGAATCAGGCGGACAGAATGAAAGATGAATATGTTTCCGTAGAGCATATAATGCTGTCTTTATTGAATATTCCAAAGGACAGTTTGAAGAATTTATTTAAAGAATTCGGGCTAAACAAGGATATCTTTTTGAATTCCTTATTTACTGTCAGAGGAAATACAAGGATTACCAGCGATACGCCGGAATCTACATATGATGTTTTGTCTAAGTACGGGGCAGACTTAGTGGAGTTAGCAAAAAACAACAAGTTAGACCCTGTTATAGGACGTGATTCGGAAATCAGAAATGTTATTCGTATATTATCCCGCAAAACCAAAAACAATCCTGTTTTAATCGGAGAGCCGGGTGTCGGTAAAACAGCCATAGCCGAAGGATTAGCCCTTCGTATAGTAAGGGGAGATGTGCCTGCTAATTTAACTGATAGAAAAATATTTTCATTGGATATGAGTTCATTGGTTGCAGGAGCAAAATTCAGAGGTGAATTTGAGGAAAGGCTTAAGGCTGTTTTAGAAGAAGTAAAAAACAGTGAAGGTAAAATAATTCTTTTCATAGATGAATTGCACACAATTGTGGGTGCCGGCAAAACGGAAGGTTCTATGGATGCGGGCAATATGCTAAAGCCCATGCTTGCAAGAGGCGAACTCCACTGTATAGGAGCCACCACATTAAATGAATACAGGCAGTATATAGAAAAGGACGCCGCCCTTGAAAGGAGATTCCAACCTGTATTGGTGGATGAGCCTACGGTTGAAGACACCATATCTATACTGAGAGGATTAAAGGAAAGGTACGAAGTGTTTCACGGAGTAAAAATTCAAGACCCTGCATTAATAGCTGCAGCCACATTATCCAACAGATATATATCAGACCGTTTTCTGCCTGATAAGGCAATTGATTTAATAGATGAAGCATGTGCCATGATACGAACCGAAATGGATTCAATGCCTGCGGAATTAGATGAAATTTCAAGGAAGATCATGCAGCATGAAATTGAAGAAGCTGCCCTGAAAAAAGAACACGATAAACTTTCGGAAGAACATCTTAAAGAAATCCAAAAAGAATTGGCTGAAATGAGAGAGAAATTTAAGGAAATGAAAGCCAAATGGGAAAATGAAAAAGGCTCTATTTCAAAAGTTCAAAAACTTCGCGAAGAAATAGAAAGAGTAAACGGCGAAATAGAAATAGCCCAGAGGAATTATGATTTAAATAAAGCTGCGGAATTAAAATACGGAAAACTTCCCGAATTGAATAAATCACTTCAGAAAGAGGAGGAAACGGCTGAACAGGCACATGGAAGGAATAACTTGTTAAGAGATAAGGTAACCGAAGAAGAAATAGCGCGTATTGTAGCAAGGTGGACCGGCATACCCGTTTCTAAATTAGTGGAGGGAGAAAGAGAGAAACTTCTAAGACTTGATGATATTCTTCACGAAAGAGTAATCGGTCAAAACGAAGCCGTCGAAAAAGTCACCGAAGCAATTATCAGGTCAAGAGCAGGTATCCAGGATCCAAACAGGCCAATAGGTTCATTTTTGTTCTTAGGACCTACGGGAGTGGGAAAAACAGAACTCGCAAAAGCATTGGCGCAAGCTTTGTTTGATGATGAAAAAAACATAATTCGAATTGATATGAGTGAATATATGGAAAAGTTCTCCGTTTCAAGACTTATAGGAGCTCCTCCGGGATATGTGGGTTATGAAGAAGGAGGTCAGCTGACCGAAGCGGTAAGGAGAAAACCCTATTCCGTTGTTTTATTTGATGAAATAGAAAAAGCCCACCAGGATGTGTTTAATATTTTGCTGCAGGTGCTTGATGACGGAAGAATTACCGATTCACAGGGAAGAACTGTTGATTTTAAAAATACGATAATAATTTTAACCTCAAATATAGGCTCAAATTACATATTGGAGGGAATAAATTCAGAAGGTGAAATCAAGGAAGAAGCAAAAGATTCCGTAAACAGCCTTTTAAAATATCAGTTCCGGCCTGAATTTTTAAACAGATTGGATGAAATTGTATTCTATAAGCCTTTGAATAAATCCGAAATATCGCAAATATTGGATTTATTGTTTAACGACCTTAACAAAAGGCTCAGCGATAAGCAATTGATCATATCTGCAACTTCAAAAGCAAAAAATTATATCGCCGAAGCAGGATATGATCCCGTATATGGTGCAAGACCTTTGAAACGTTTCGTTCAAAGCAAGGTGGAAACATTGATTGGAAAGATGATAATTTCCAAGGATTTAAATCCCGGTACAAACCTTGTGGTAGATTATGACGGCAATCGGCTGTTTATAGTAAACTAAATGATATTTAACCTTACTTGCTATATAGTTTCTAATCCCCCCTATAAAATGGGGGGATATTTTATGTCTGATATAACCGACAGTTTAAAAAGCCCTGCTTCAGTAATTTTTCAACATACTTCCGCATATAATATCATAGCATAACCCGCAAGGAGGATATGTAATGTTTTATCACGGAAAATATAAATTAATGCAATTATTATATTCAGTTCAGCAAGAATCTACGATTGTACAATTAGTCGATAATTTTAGAAGGAAATCAACCATTATCGTAAGCAAAGTTTAAGCTTAGTTATAGTTACTTATATTATGTAAATAAATACAAACTGCTGAACAACAGATTTATTTAATATTCAAGTTTTTGATGGCATTACCGGAACTCAGACTGTTATTTTATCTCCAAAATTAGAATAATGTTATACATTATTATTTTGATTGCCTATTTGCACCGCCAAATCATTTAAATAAATCCATCGATTAATCTTTTCCTCCAACTTTTGTTCAATTTCATGCTTTTTATCCATTAATTCCTGCAGCTTGACATAATCGGTTGCATGAATTTCAAGTTGTGATTCTAAATTGGTCAGTCTTTCTTCAAGTTTTGCTATATCCTCATCGATAGTTTCATATTCCTTTTCTTCTTTAAATGAAAATTTAAGCTTTTTCGGTTTTTCCCTTATTTCATTTAATTCCTTTTTTACATATTTCTTAGCCTCTTCGCTGCTTTTATCTTCTGTTGTTCTGACTATAATATAATCAGAATATCCCCCGTTGTATTCCCTGATAATTCCCGTATTGTCACCGGACAGCTCCAATATTGTGTTAACAACCTTATCCAAAAAATATCTGTCATGAGATACTGTTATTACCGCGCCGTCAAAACTTTCAAGATAATCCTCCAATATTGTCAAAGTCTCAATATCCAAGTCATTTGTCGGCTCATCCAACAATAATATATTAGGTGCCTTCATCAATATGCTTAAAAGAAACAGCCTTCTTCTTTCTCCCCCGGAAAGCCTTGCAATTGTGTTGTACTGCACATCAGGCGTAAATAAAAATCTTTCAAGCATTTGTGCAGCTGTTATTTTTCCGTCTTTGGTTACGACAATTTCAGCTATATCTTTTATATAATCAATAACCCTTTGAGAAGTATCAATATCACCGGCTTCTTGTAAAAAATAACCTAACTTAACAGTGCTTCCTATATCCACATAGCCGCCGTCCGGTTGAATTCGCCCTGCCAATACGTTTAAAAGTGTTGATTTTCCTGCTCCATTGCTGCCAACAATTCCGATTCTTGCATCCCTTAAAACTATGTATTCAAAATTACTAAAAATAATTTTATCTCCAAAGCTTTTTGAAATATGTTTTATTTCTATAGTCTTTCTTCCAAGTCTTGATGATACGGAACTTAATTCCAACTTTTCTTCCGCTTCATTACCAAGTTGCTCCTTCAGCTTTTCAAACTCTTGAATTCTTCCCTTTGCCTTTGTCCCTCTTGCCCTTGCTCCTCTCTGTATCCAAGCAAGCTCCTGCTTATATAAAGCCTGTTTTTTTCTTTCAGTGCTTATCACACTATCTTCTCTTACTGCTTTAAGCTCTAAAAACTTTGAGTAATTTCCTTCATAGTTGTATAAACTACCATTGTTCAGCTCGACAATCCTGTTAGATACTCTGTCAAGAAAATATCTGTCATGAGTAACCATCAATATGGCACCCTTATATTTTATAAGATAGTTTTCTAACCATAGTATCATCTCATTATCCAAGTGATTTGTAGGTTCATCCAATATTAAAAGCTCGCAGGGGTTCACCAATGCACCGGCTATAGCAACCCTTTTTCTTTGACCTGCAGAAAGAAGATTAACACTTTTTTCATGCTCAATTATTCCTAATTTATTAAGTATGCTTCTTGCTTCATATTCCATAAACATTTTCGTTTCAGTGCTTGAATTTAAGAATACCTGCTCTAAAACAGTTACATTATCTTCAAACTCAGGAACCTGAGGAAGATACCCAATCCTCACACCATTGCTTATAATAATATTTCCGCTATCCGGCTCATCTTCCCTAATCGCAATTTTAAGAAGTGTTGACTTGCCCGTTCCGTTAACACCCACAACGCCAATCTTATCATTGTCATTTATATATAAATTTATATTATCTAATAAATTCTTTTCTCCATATCTTTTAGAGATGTTTTCAAGTGTTAAAATCATAATATTTGCCTTTCTAAGTCTATTTAAAGAATTATAACATATTAAATTGGAAGAGAAAATAAAATTTATCCAAAATATTTCTTTATATTTTCAATAAAAAAGGACTGTTCTTAAAGTTTTAAAAACAGTCCTTAATATTAGTCGCTTTAATCCAAAACCAATGACGGAGGTGAATAAACCCTTGCTGCTAATTCTTGGTTAAGCATATATAAACCTTTTGCATCACTGCCGAAGTTTTTATATTTAAGAATTAAATCCTCCGAATTTTTTTCTTCCTCGCCTTGTTCTTTTATAAACCAATCCAAAAATTGTTTTGTCCTATAATCTTTTGCCTGCAATGCTTCATCATAAATATCATGGATGGATGCGGTTATAAATTGTTCATGTTTTAATGCTTCATAAAGCGGCGTGTCATAGGATACATAATTCATATCCGGCTTTGCAATTTCCAGTAGTTTCACCGATAAACCATTATTTTGCATGTACTGAATAAACAATTTTGCATGGTCCATTTCTTCTTGTGCTTGTATTTTAAACCAATTTGCAAATCCGTCCAAACCGTTATCTATATAATAATTAGAAATATCTAAGTATAGATAAGCTGAAAAAATTTCTTTGTTAACTTGTTCATTTAATGATTTGTATATAATTTCTTTTATCATGTTTATAATCTCCTTTTTTTACTTTAATTTATAAATACCCCGGGAATGAAGTTTTAAACAATGACTTAGTTACATATTTTTACATATTTAAACTTTATCTCTTTGCATACTCTTTAAGCATCTTTGTTTCTTGCGTATTATCCCAATTTTTATAACTTTTCCCTCCGATTATTATATCGTCCACTGTCCGTGTATAACTCCAACCAAATACCATACACTGTTGTATTCTTCAAATACCAATCTTAAGCTTTTCCAATCGGCGCCCCCGTATTGCGGGTCAAATTGTGAAAAATGGTTTTAGGTGTCAACTTATATTAATCGGAAATGACTTAAAAGGCACTTCAGAAAAAACAAATGCACTCTTAATATGCTTAATTAATGCTGAATTTACTTTTTTCAATTAAGATAATGCAGGTATAATGATCGGATAAGGCTCATCATTTATAATAGAATTAAATATGTAGACAGGCTGCAGGTACCCCTTGGAATCCAATCTGTAATCCAAGGATATATCTTTTATTTCAACAGTATCTATTTTATCGGCATACATTCCATAGCGGAACTTTCCTTCTGCTACTTTTTCATATGCTTCCTTTTCACTTATGACAGCAGCATCCCTTGCTTTTTCATAAACAACAAAATTATTTCTTATATTCTTTATTGTATCATCACTATAGTAAGCACAGTATAAAGAGCCATGCGTCATAGTATTCCCTACAACATTTTTATCAATGGTAAATTCATAACTTCCTTCTTCACGGGATATTAATGTAGCTTCCTCCGGTATGTCTATGCCAAAAAGCTTTAATTTTTCTGATATAATTTTTTCTGATGCACTTTTATTAGCTATGTCATCATCAAAAAAAGAAAAATCCGTATATTTGTAGCTTCCGTCCAAATTATTAATCCATATACTATAGCTGCTGCTTTTATTGTCTCCTCGCGACCAATATACGGCTTCCTCATAATAATCCATTACTTCTATATTTGAAGTATCAACGTTAATATTCTCAAAAAAACTAACTACAAACATCAGCGCAGAGTCCTTGTTTAATGTGGGAGCTTTATATACTGGAACTGTCTTTCCTTCCGAGCCGAAAACCATGTCAGAGGTTATATTTACATTTTTCATATTTAATTTATAATCATAGTTTTCCGATAAATTACCAAATTCCTTTAAATTATAATATGTAAACATTCCTGCAAACAATGCCGTAGTAATTAAAAATGGAGAAAAATAAGCAAATGCCTTTCTATATCTATGACTTTGGTCTTTTTTCAGATTAATGACAGTCATAACAATACTATATCCAACCAATGTTCCTAACAGATTGTTGAATATATCATCCAATTCAAAAATTCCAAAAGCTGTGATAAGCTGCGCAACTTCGATCAAACAAGTCAGTGCAAGACCGGCTGCCAATGCATGAGATATTTTCCGGAAACCCTTATGTGCAATAGGCAGCAATATTCCCAATGGTACAAACATAATTATATTAAAAATAAGGAACTGCCAGCTTCTGACCTCAAAGCTGTTCCATGCTGTTTTATACGAGCTTAAAAAATGTAAATTTACTTGTCCATAAAATGAATTTCTTTGTAAAAATGTTATCCCTATTACTAACATTATATATCCGGCAATAAGAGAAAGCATAACCATATCTTTAACAGCTAATCTTTTCCTGCCGCGTAAAACTTTTTTATAAACAACAAAGTATCCCGTTCCCATTAACACAGCCATTGCAAGCAACCCCACAACGGCTAAAAATATATTTTCTTTTAATATTCCGATTATTTCATCTATTCTCATAAGTTCTCCAAACCAAATATATTTTACGCTCATCCTTAAGGTGCTTCCACCGGATTAAAAAAAAGATATTTCAAATGATTTCCTTTCATTTTGATGTCTTGTTTTCAAATATTTATCATTTTCTTATATATAGGGATTCTGCTATTTTTATTATTTCTTCCCTATCTACATAACCACTGATTAAGTGCACATAGCTGTTGTCATTTACTATTATTGTCGTCAGCCCTCTTTTGCTGTAAATTATTCCATTCATTCCGTTGATGGTTATCTCTTCAGTAGTTATACCCTCTGTATCTACCGCCATGCTTACACCTAATGTAAACTGCTCAACATAAAGCTCCTGATCCTTTTCATTAGAGTAAACAAAAAAATGCATAAGCGTCATACTTTCTTCTTCTTTCAGTGTATATCCTTCTGGAATATACGCAGGTGCGTAGACTGCTTCAATTGTTTCCGGCACATTTATATTTTCTTCGTTATTAAATAAAATTTCTGAAAACTCAGCATAAATTTTTTCCGTAAGCTTTATTACCGGAAATCTTATGGCTTCAACATGCATGGATGCTGCCGCAACAATTATTACCAATGATGCTGTCGCAATACTTCTTCTGATTCTGAATTTATTTATATTTATATATTTTATATTTGCTTTCTTTATTAAGCGCTTCATCTTTCGTTCAAATTCAGCGGAAAAATTGTGATATTCCCTTAAGATTGCATTTGGAGGAACAGCTTCAAGTTCTTTTTCCATAGAAAATTTTAATGCCTCTTTTAATACTTCGTCAGCCATATCAAATCACCTTTCTAATGTTTTAATCAGCATCTTCATGCATTTCCACAGTCTTTACCATCCTCAGGACTTATATATCCTTTTAGCTCCCTTCTGCCGCAAACAAGCTCCCTAAGCAGCTCATCGGAAGAATAATCAGCTACAGGTATATTATCCGCTACTTTATATCCTAAAACATCCTTCCAAACTACAACAGCCCTGTTAATAGGCTGAAGCTTTAATAACTCTTTCTGAATACCTTTGATATTATCATTGCAGCATGATCTTGGCATCTTAAGAAATATTTTCATTAATTCCAAAATCGTCAATTGAAGCATATTTGGTGTAACCTCGTAATCCTCGCTATATTCCTTGATGGTATGAGTTATTGCTAACGCAGCTATTTCCACGGCTGTTTTTTCTTCACCGGTCAGCCTGAAAGCAACTGTGTATACCTTTTTGAAAAACAATTCCATATTTGTTGCCCCCTACCTAATATATTTAGCAAAAAGCTCTGTTTTCTTTCTGCACTAAAATTTGCTTTTATACTATATAAACAATTTAAAACTCGTTTTGGGGACAAAATTATTAAAAGAATTTTGTGGAATTTTAGGGACGGACCTTTGAATTCCATTTAATTGAATTTTAGAATTTCAAGGTCCGTCCCCGGAATGTATCGTCGGAATGCACTAACCTGCCGCATTCACAATTTTATAATAGGATTTAGCGGTAAGCCTGTATACAATGCCGTAAATAAAAGCGAAAATTAGTATGGTTCCTGCGGTACATAAAATGAGTTTTGTGGTAATAATATTTCTTGTTCTTTTTCAAGAGCTTAAGCAGGGCAATGCTTCCGCTCATAAAAAGCAAATAGGTTCCTGCAATTACAAGGAGTACAGCCACAAAGAATATCGGTATTGCGTAAACGGGATTATCTGTTGTTACTGCAAGAAAATATCCCGCGGACAGACATATTACACCCAATATTGCATATATCAGCTTTGTATTAGGCTCCCTTTCACCTACGCTGCTTCCCTGCAGCAATTCTATAGGGTTTAATTTCTTAAGCTTAAAATTATTATATAAAATAATTACCAAGAAAATCGATGAAAATATCAGTAATGTAAAAATTATTCCGCTGACAGAAATTTCAAATTTAAATGACGTACTCAGACTCAGTAAATTTAACAAAATTAAAAACATCAGTCTCGAAAACAGCATCCCGCCGAGCAATCCGACTAACAGGCTTATACCGCCCGTGAATATAATTTCCCAAAACAAAATCCTGCCAATATGCCTCTTTTCCATTCCCAATACACTGTATAATCCAAGCTCCTTGTTTCTTCGCTTCAGCAGAAATCCATTTGTATAGAATATTACCAGCACCGAAAAGATCCCGCATACCCATAGACCTAACCCCAATATTTCACTCATGGTAGTCCCGCCATAAAAATCTGTTCTTAAAGTCTGTTCGTTAACCGACAACAGCATGTAGAAAAGTGCTATCATCGTACCGCAGGATAATCCAAATGGGAAAAATGTAGTCTTGTTTTTCTTAATATTGTTAATTGCTAATTTTAAATAGATATATTTATTCATGCAAATCACCGCCTGCAAGCAAGACTGTAAGCGTATTGGAAATTTTCAGATACATTTCATCATTCGTCATGTTGCCTCTGTATATTTGGTGATATATTTCTCCATCCTTAATAAACAGAACCCTGCCCGCATGACTTGCTGCACGTACGCTGTGGGTAACCATAAGAATAGTCTGCCCTTCCTCGTGTATATTAGAAAAAGTATCTAAAAGTTCACCTGCAGACTTGGAATCCAAAGCACCTGTAGGCTCATCAGCCAAAAGTATATCGGGATTTGTTATAATTGCTCTTGCAATGGCAGTTCTTTGCTTCTGACCTCCCGAAACCTCGTAGGGATATTTTTTCAAAATATGGTCAATCCCCAATTTTGCTGCAACAGGCTCTAATTTTTCATTCATTTCCTTATATTCTTTACCCGCCAATACAAGGGGAAGATATATGTTATCCTCAATTGAAAATGTATCTAAAAGATTGAAATCCTGAAATACAAAACCTAAATGCTCTCTTCTAAACCTCGCAAGAGCATTTTCATTAATGGATACGGTGTTTTCTCCATTTAAAAAAACCTCTCCCGATGTGGGGCGGTCCATGGAAGCTAAAATATTTAGCAATGTAGTCTTCCCTGAGCCTGACTCTCCCATAATGGCCGCATATTCTCCCTGTTCAACAGAAAAGCTTATATTTTTTAGTGCTGTTACCTTGTTTCCTCCAAATCTTGTTGTATAAACCTTCTTTAAATTATTAACCTTCAATAATGGCATCAATTTTCCTCCTGTTCCTTTCTTTCTTGCTTAGTTTAACTAAAAAAGAAACACAGTGCCATAGACCTGCCTTACAATACGATAATAAACCTTACATTTTCGTAAGATTGGAGATATTTCTTCCGCCGCTCCGATCAACGGGCATCAGTTCACTTCCTTGGCAAGGAAGAAGTCAGGTTTATTTCCACCCTTGTTCCGGCTCCGGGTTGTGAATAAATTTTAATATTATTATTCAATTTGTCTAAAATTTGCTTTGAAAGATAGAGGCCTATACCTGTAGCCTTTTTATCCAACCGTCCGTTATATCCCGTAAACCCTTTTTCAAAAATCCTATGGATGTCTTCTTCCGAAATGCCTATTCCCGTGTCCTCAATAACTAATGTCTTGTCAGGAACAACATATATGGAGATACTTCCCTCATCGGTATATTTTAAAGCATTCGAAAGAATCTGCTTTATTACAAACAGAAGCCATTTCTCGTCTGTAACGACAGCCGTGTCAAATTCACTAAGCTTAAGCGAAATTCCTTTGCTTATAAAAACTTTAGAATAATATTTAATGCCTTGTTTTACAATTTGCATCAACGGATATTCTTTTAAAAGCAAATCAGAGTTCATTGTGTCAAGTCTCATAAATTGCAGAGCAGTATCCACATATCCTTCTATTTCATATAACTGTTCTTTTATTATGTATTTTTCATTATTATCAAATTCATTAAGAAGCAGATTAATAGCCGTAACCGGAGTTTTCATCTGATGAGCCCACAATGTTATATATTCGCTCATGTCACTGTATTTTTGATTATTCTCTGATAATTGCAATCTATTGTATGTCATAAGCACATTCAGCAAATTTTGATAATCCTTTTCTAACAGTGATTCCGGTCTTGGGAGATTTTTCAGTGTTATTTCTATGTGGTTGGAGAGCTCTGCCCTGCGGCGGTGATTCCTGCAATACCAGTAAAATTTAAAAGCGGCATATATAGCCCATAATATCATACATATTATTGCAGGATATAGGGCAATTTTTACATCTACCTTGTACAGCTTAAAAATCAATGCGAAAATAAAAACAAACACAAAATATATAATTATGTCGGTTTTTCGCTCTTTTAAATATGATTTTAACAGTGAGACTATATTTAAAGCATTTAACTTATCCATGACCATCCTTCTATACCAAATATCCCATACCCTTTTTAGTAATAATATAGTCATTTACTCCTATTTGAGACAGCTTTCTGCGAATACGCGTTAAATTAACCGTCAGTGTGTTATCGTCTATAAAGCTCTCACTGTCCCAAAGATGTATCATAATTGCATCTCTTGAAACCATTTCACCCGCATTTTCCATCAGTAGCTGCATAATTTTAAATTCATTTTTCGTAAGCTCTATACTTTTATCTCCGTTGGAAATTTCCGTATTGGACAGATTAAGTATAATTCCCTTATGCTCTATAACATTGACATTTGCTTTAAAAGAGTAGCTTCGTCTTAGAAGTGCATTAATTTTCGCCGTAAGAACCGCTAAGTCAAAGGGCTTGGATATAAAATCGTCTCCCCCCATATCCATTGCCGTTACAATATTCATTTTATCGTCTGCGGAAGAAATAAATATAATGGG